>CAYRZK010000001.1:0-18280 GCA_964428785.1 uncultured Oscillospiraceae bacterium
CTTGTATGCTGAGATAGTACCATTTGGATGTATCCATATTGTCAGGCCATGTTAACATATATGGGCTGAGGTCATCTGCTTTTTCCGGAGCTCTGTTGAGTACACGGTTTATAAGTGCCATGGCTTCTGCACGGGTGATATTCTTATCTGGCTTAAAAGTTCCGTCCTCATAGCCGTTAACCCAGCCGTTGGATGCAGCGATACCTATTTCGACCTTTGCCCAGTGCTGCTGCACATCTGTAAAGTCGGCATCTGTGTCCTCCGAGAAAATATCGAAACGAGCAGCTATGGCTGCGAATTCGGCACGAGTAATAGGAGCATTCGGCGCAAAAGCACCTGAGCTTCTGCCGTTTATAATTCCGAGCTTTTCCATAGTGGAAATGGCAGTGTTAAACCACATGCTGCCGCTTACATCCGAGAAAGAATTTACGGTTGCAAGATTTTCGGCTATTACATCGGGAGCAAGCAGCCTGAAAAAGATTGTGGCTACTTCGGCACGGGTTATCTGTGTTTCCGGATGCATAAGTCCATCGTCTCTGCCTATCACATATGCAAAATGATCTTTTGAATTGAGTGACGGTGGTGTTTCCGTTCTCGTATTAGAAATACGAATAGCTGTTGTTTTATCGGATGTAATCGTAAAATCATGATGTGACGAATCAAGCTTGTAACCTGCCGGAGGCATGGCTTCAACCGCATAATATTTACCGGCAGCGAGCTTACTTACGGATATTTTACCGTGTTCATCGGTAATATAAGTGCCGATAAGCTTGCCAGTGTAGTCATAAAGCTCAAACTTAGCTCCTGTAAGATATGTGTCGGTATCTACAGCATCGGTTTTGATAATTTCAAGGTCGCCGTATGAAGTGCCGCCGGAGCCGCCCGAACTGCCGCCGTTCTTAGTATTTGTAAACTGAACGATTATGGCGCAGTCATCCGTGATTAGTCCTGTGGCATTGGAAGAGGCGGTCGTATATCCGTTCTTATCGGCATCGTCTTCGGTTACGGTATATGTAATGCCTGTCGGAAGCTGTGAAGCTATAGCTTTTTCATTGTGCTTAAGTCTGAATGAGGAAATACCGTTTGTAAATGTCATATCACCATATTGCCCGTTAATCGCCGTATCGCTGAGCGTTACCGTAAACGAAAAAGCCTGTGAGGTGTCGGCTGCATTTCCTTTTACAGTCTTGGCAACCGTCAAGCTGCCGTATGTATCCTGTGGATCGTCGAGCATATATGTGTTTGTAAATGCTACGGAGGCTGTCTGTGTCGTTTCCGGTACAGCATCCGCTGTGAGTATTAAATCAAATCCGAAATCATAATAGCGGAATGCATTCCAGGCATTCGGCACTTCAACATAGCCTTTTATATTGTCGAGTGTAATTACTCCGTTGTCAGCAACTTTTTCACCGTTATTCATTGCTGCGAGCACATTGGCGTTTGCAGCATCGGTTTTATCAATATAACTTTTCACGCTGCTAACATCCTGAACAGGTGATGCGCTGTCATCGAAGCTTGTTGAAATAGCACGGTTAGTGTTATCTAAGGTAAGCCTGATGCAACGATCGTAAAGATATTCATATGCCATCTTGATTACTTCCGAATCTGATTCGAGCAGATAATAGTTTTGCTGGTAAGCATAAGTATTTGCATCATCAGCGCTGAATATCGATCCGCCACTATAGAGTTTTTTGCCGGCTTCAATGCGGCAGCTGCTGAAGCCCCATGTCTTGAACAAATCCAAGGTTCCGTCGTTTAATGCACTGTAAGGTATGCACCAGTTTCCAAAGCCTCCGTAGATGTTGCTGTAGTAGGTAGTAATGCTTGACTGTCCGGGATAGTTTGCGCCCGAAGAACCTTTACTGCCTGTACCCAAAATGTTATATTTTTGAGTTACGGTCAATTCATCCAAGGAGGATATATTGTAAAAGGCACACAAAAAATCAGTATATGTGCGGCTGCTGTCGGCATCAAGACTGATTTCGTTTCCTTGATAATCATTAAATGTAAAGGCTTGCTTTATCAGCTTTGGAAATGCAGTCATATGGAGAAGTGTGATGTCTGATGCGCTGCTTATTGAATTTATTCCTGTCAGAGTGTTATATCCCGGATTGCTCTTAAAATAAGAAATAATCGCCGGATTTATGCATCTGAGAGGGGCTATTACAAGGCGTACCTTGCTGCCGTCAAAGCCACGGACATCCAGCGTTTCTGTCGTAAGGCTATTTCCTGCGAGCATAGGATATATTTTTTGCCATGCCTCGCCCCAGCCGTAGCCTGCGGAATATTCATCAGCGCCCTCATTGGTATTCAGCATGGTCGGATTACTTGAGGGCGTATAAACTGTACCCGGCGGTATCCAGTTTATGGTGTCAAAATTGTAGTCTTTATATTTAACAGCAACCCCGGTTTTGTTTATGATGCGAACTTTAAATGACAAGGCACTGCCGTATCCTTGGCGTGCACGCATGTACATTTCCATATATTCTGCTAGAGGATCACAGTCTATGGTGATACTTTTATCGCTCTTGATTTGATCGGCGGTAATAGTGTAAACAAAATATCCGTCAGCATCCTTGGCAAGCATATTGTTTTCTGTTTTCCATCCGCTCTCGGCAGCTTCAGCCGGTGCAGTGACGGTTACGGTAGCGGACAAGCCGTTTTCCGCAGTGGCGCCGTTGACCGAAAATGAGGTAGCTTTGTAATTTTGATGCACCGGAGCTGCTTCAGAAACAGCATACACGCCCGGCTCAAGCTCCGTCAATACAGCACTCTGACCTGCCTGTAATTCTATCTTGCCGTCGGCTGGGATGGCTTTTTCGGAATTTGTGCCGATACTGTACTTTCCGATAGCAGGTGAGCCGTTTTTTGTAACGGTAAACTCAAATTTGGTATCGCTTGTCGGTGTTCCGGTGCCGGATACTTCTTTGCTTATAATCAAGCTTCCTTTTGCATTTGACTGCACTGCCGTTTCATCGGCGGACACGGTTAATGCAGGCAGCTGAAAGCATATCAGCATGATAAGAAGTATTGACAGCCAATTTCTGTGTTTCATCTTAAAATGTCCTTTCATTATGTGTTGTTTAATTTGTCAAGTAAATATAACTTATAGTCCCGAAACAACAGTATGTTAACATGCTTTTACCAACATAAAACCAACAACATGTATGGGAAAGTGTTATTAAAGTCGATGATTTTAAGGTATGGAAGTCGCATTTTTTAAATCCTGAAGCGTCAGACCTTTTAATGAATCCGTCAGGCACTGCTCCGCCGCTTGAAAATATTGGCGGCAGCATGAGAACATTTCGGTAGATCTGTCAAAGACTGAGAAGAGACTGCCATTGCCCTCGACAGCTTGTATAACATCGAAAAGCGTTTTGCTGAGCGCATCGTCGTAAACGGTATAATGTGCTCGACCTCCGATGATGTATTCTGATATAAGCTGAGCCTCGGACAGCTTATGACAGAGTCTTGAAGCTATTGTTATCGGCACCGCTGTGCGGGAGCAAAGCTCGAAAAGCGTGATACTGTTTTTTTGGTCGGCATATTTGACGGCACAAAGCAAAAGCCTTAGCGCATAATCCGTGTCCCTTTTTAGCTGCATAGCACCTCCTTAATTATAAATATAATAATGCAATTAAAAATCCCCTTTTCAAGCATAATGATACAACGGAGCAAGAAACATAATACCAATAAGAATATCAGCAGCATCGATCGGATTTTCAGCGGAAGCCTGTCTTATTATGCGGAAAATATTCCAATAAATATTTTTCGCATAATAAAAAAGACCTCGAACACATAAAATTGTATGCGAAGTCTTTAAAAATATAAAAGCTGATAATAGTCTAATAATCGTTCAGGATACCTGCAAGTATAGGCTCGCCCCATGAATATTCCGAGAGAAATTCACCCTCAAACCGTTCTCTTGCATCTGCATTTTTTTCTTTCCATGCGAAATAGTCACAGTCACATATCTTGGTATTGAGCATTTGTCCGTGCTGAGTGGAGAGCAGCAGGTCGCTTATCTCGTATTCGGCAAGCGTATTTTTTAATCTTCGGAGAGCGTTATAATATACTTTCATGCTGATATTGTCGTATTCACGCCCTTCCCACACAATGCTGTACAGCTCTTCGTTGCTTATTTCTCTGCCGCATCTTGAAGCGATAAGCGCAAGAATTTCTTTGGGCTTTCCGCCGAGCTTAACAGGCATACCGCATTTTAAAACGGTGAATCTGCCGAACATTTGTATATGTATGTTCTTTTTGAAGGAGCCTGACAGCGCTTGCATCTTTTTTGCCACCATTTCGATGGTTTCCGGGTTATATGGCTTAACGATAAAATAGTCACCGCCAACACGGTTGGATTCACGCACATATTCCTCATAAGCCGATATAAAAACAATAAGAAGCTCCGGGCGCAGCTTTTTAAGCTCAACGGCAAGCTCAACACCGTTCATGCGAGGCATTTCCACATCGAGAAATGCCAGTTCAAATGAGTTTTTTTGTGCAAAAGCGAGTGCATCGCTTGCATTTTCAAATTGCCCGATAATATCCAGCTCCGGGATACCGGCGCTGTTCCGCATAAAGCTCCTGCGCATGATGGGTTCGTCGTCTACTAATATTGCTCTCATGATGTCCTCCTTAACGGTATAGATACTGTGACGAGTGTGCCGGTGCCGATAGTACTCTTGACGGTAACTTCGGCATTCATAAGCTTTTCAAATCGGAAAATAAGATTGAACAAGCCGGTAGAATCTCTCTTTCCCGCATAAACCTCTGCCATGATATTGTCAAAGTCAAAACCTGTGCCGGTATCTTCGACTTGAATTATGATATTATCATCAGTTTCCCACGATCTAATATATATCGTGCCGCTTTGGCTTTCGCTTTCGCATATTCCATGCCTTATAGCATTTTCCACAAGTGGCTGAATACTGAGAGGAATAATGTCAAAATCCGAGGCTTGGCAGTCGTACAAAACTTCAAGCTTATCGCCGAGACGGATCTGTTCTATGCTGACATAAGCCTGAATATTGGCTATTTCTTGTCCAAAAGGAATGAAGCTGTCGTTTAACATATATCTTATGCATGCACGCAGATGAGTGGTGAAATTGTAAATCAGCTCTGCTGCGTATTCGGGATTTTCCAAGACGATTTCCCGTATGGATGCGAGTGCATTGTACAGAAAATGCGGCTGCATTTGGCTTGTTAAATTTTTTATCTTGGACTGCCTGAGCTCTGCCTGGGTTTCGTCCAGCTCATCCTTGATTTTTTGCTGTAGTTCGGTATATTTGCTCAAGTCTGTAACGACAGAATAGCCGTACATAATACCGGTCGGGCTTCTTTTGGCTTCCATGGTGTCGGTTACGGAGAGCAATGAGCCGTCTTTGCATATCATGCGGTATTCACATGTGCCGATACCGCCGTGCTTCGCAAGCTCGTGAACAAATTTACGGAATACAGGGCGATCGTCCGGATATATGAGAAGCGAGTAGCGATTTTCATCTTTGATTATTTCCTTTACCTCATCATGGGTATAGCCGAGCATTTTACAAAGCCCATCACTGTAATATTCCAAATGAATGGGCTCATTCAGATAGCAGCGGTGTATACCGCCCGGCAGTGTTGAGATAGTCTCGGCAAGCTCATCAAATTCACGATGCATGTCGGAAATATCCAAAATGACGCAAAAAATCTTATTTACCTTTTCGTCTTCATTGAGAACGGGAACGAGAATAATCTTGAGCCAGCGATATTCGCCGTTTTCCGTAGCTAATATGGATTCCACAGAGCTTGAGGTGCCTGCATTTCGGATAAATGCAATCTCTCTTTCGAGACTGTTAAAGTCAAATTCGGGATGCATTTCTTTGTAGCGCATATAGCTTTCGCTTGTGCCTGTGATAACATCGGGGTTAAATATATCCGGTGAGGATTGTATCAGCGCTATATGACGGGTATTGATGTCATATTCAAAAACAACACAGTGCATTTTCTTAAGCAATGTCTTGTAATTGTCGTATGAGCGCTGCATAGCAAGCGTGCTCTGTTTTTGGCGCTTTAGTAATATAAAAGCAATACATACGATATAAGCGAGCGCAGAAATAAAAATCAGTGTTAGATATGTACTCATGCTTCTGACACGGCTTGTATTTTCATGATGTAAAGCGGCGGCACTATCAGCGCTTTGTATTAAGAAAAGAGACCACTGATTTAATTCAGGGGGGGTAGAGCATACGATGTATGTTTCACCGTATTGAGAATTAACTTTTTGCTTGCCGGTGTCGGCAAAGCAGTTTATATCGAGCTGAGGATTGGCTTCGTAAACATTAAAGGCATTGTGAGTATGATCCGGGAACATAAATGCTTCGTCTGCTCCGGGTGTGGATACGATCAAATTACCGCTTGCGTCACATACGAAAATATCGAAATCCGACTCGTAAATCTCGCTGCCGCCGAAAAGGACATGCTCCAATACTGCAATTTCTTTGCTGCAAAAAAGCACGCCTGTAACATTTCCGTTTTGATAAACAGGAACAGAAAACATGATGCGAGGGCTGCCGGAAAGCTTATTGCTGGGAAGATATTCACAGCACTGGGTGGATTTACCGTTTACTATGTCCAAGAAGTAAGAACGGTCACTGATATTTCCGAAAGCTTCGCCTTTATAGCTTGTAACATTGCCTTGCATATCGGCAAAGCCGAGCATACATAAGTTATAGGTGGATACCATCGCATTTAGCGAGTTTTGTGTGTTTTCATCAGCGAAAGCTTCGCCGTTTGCCAGCATTTCGGCTATGACCTGAAGCTGAAGATATTGAGAATTCAGATTGTAGATTAATGTTGAAGCCTGCATTTCGGAAGCTGATTGTAATTCTGAAAATGCACGGGCTTCGGAATTTTTGGATACGCTGTATTTAGACAGAGTGCCTGCAAAAGCAATACTCAAGGTAATGATGACGGCAAATGAGATACAAAGCCCGATGTTTACGCCGGATAAAATTTTGCGCAGCTTTTTTGAGTTCATAGCTAGCCTCCTGTATGCTTGGTCTGTTTCGTGAAGCTGAACAGATAATATCAGTGTAATGAGTCGCAGGAAACAAAGTACCAACACAGGAAGTGCCAATACATTGAATTCGCACTGTTTTGCTTTATAGCTGCCGTTTTGTCAAAGGCACATATACTAGATATTTTACTATGAATTTAAAAAAAGGCAAAGTGATTTTGCGGAAATCTGCGCATAAAATTCCAAAAATAACGATGCCAAAAACTATCCTTGCTATTGCCGCAATAAAATTAACAGGATACAATTAAAAATAAGATTCAATTGTTAATCGATATGGCGGTAAAATGGGGGTTTTACATTATTTCGGTTAATTTAAGTGAGGTATGACAATGAAAGAAAAACATATTTCGACAAAACTTGCACATACAGGTGAAGCACAGTTTGCAAAAAAAGTACATCAGGGAGTTTCGGTGCCGAAGGTACTTCCTATTTATATGAGCTCGGTATTCTCGTTTGATGATGTTCCGTCCTTGGATGCCGTTTATGACGGCGAAGCGGAGGGCTATGTTTATTCACGTATGTCCAATCCAAGCACGGATGCAGCGGAGGAGATTTTGGCGGCGGCAGAGGGCGCAGACGGTGCGATTGTATTTGCATCCGGAATGGCGGCTATAGTGACTTCAATAATTGCAAATGTAAAGATGGGGGATCATATTATTTCTTCACCGGTGCTTTACGGCGGTGTGTACGACTATTTTAAAAATGAGCTTCCTCGTTTCGGAGTTGAGGTCACATTTGTGGATTTTGAAGATATGGCAGCCGTAAAAGCGGCAGTGCGCCCTGAAACAAAGCTTTTCTATACCGAAACGATTTCCAATCCTCTTATGGAAGTGGTGGATATACCTAAAATCGCAGAGATTGCTCATGTATGCGGTGCAAAGATGATAGTGGATAATACTTTTGCAACGCCGGCAGTCGCAAAGCCGCTTGATATGGGGGCGGATATTGTAGTTTACAGTGCGACAAAGTATCTCGGCGGTCACAGTGACTTAATCGGAGGAGCGGCAAAATTAAATGCTGTATGACAGACAGTATGCAATATGGTTATTATACGAAGCTTGGGGAATGAATTCTCTCAAGCTTTGTTTTATTATTTCGCCGTGATGAATATTCATAAGTGTGGAGTCGAGGTGGCGAGATGCTGTGCATGATATATAGCACGCATCTTATTTATTGGGCTTATTTGAGAAATACTTAAAATATAAGAAATGCTGAGAAACATAAACTTATATGACAAGTTGCCAAGTTACACCGTTGCTTTTTTTGAAAATCGTATGCTATAATCGAGCTGTAAGAGTAAAAAACCCTCATTTTTACCATGAAGGGAAGTAAGTATAGTTATGAAATTAGTAGTAATCGGAGGAGTTGCAGGCGGAGCATCGACTGCGGCGAGAGTCAGAAGACTTGATGCGAATGCCGAGATCGTAGTATTTGAACGAGGTGAGCATGTATCGTATTCAAACTGCGCACTTCAGTATCATCTCGGAAATGTCGTCGAAACAAGCGACGAGCTTGTGCTGATGACACCGGAAGCCTTTAAGGCGAAGCACAATATCGAAGTCAGAGTAAACAGCGAAGTAATCGCAATAAACAGAGACGAAAAGACTGTTACCGTAAAAACACCGCAGGGTGAATACAAGGAGGCTTATGATAAGCTTGTTATTGCGACAGGCGCAGCACCGGTGCTTCCGAAGAGCATCAAAGGAATTGATGGAGAGAATGTATTTACCGTAAGAAATGTAACCGATATCAAAAAGCTCAAGGCAAAGGTGGACAGCCCGGAGGTAAATACTGTTGCCGTAGTGGGCGGCGGCTTTATAGGTGTTGAGGTAGCGGAAAACCTCAGACATGCAGGAAAGAATGTGTGCCTTATAGAGGGCATGAATCAGATAATGGCACCGTTTGATTATGACATGGTGTAGCTGCTCCATAAGGAAATGGACGATAACGGTATAGAGCTTCACCTTTCGTCGTCAGTATCGGCAATAGGTGAAAACTCAGTCACAGCAATAAAGGACGGTCAGGAATTCGAAGTTAAGGCTGATGCGGTGGTTATGGCTATCGGAGTAAGACCGGAAACAGGGCTCGCAGTAAGTGCAGGTCTCGAAATCGGTGAAACCGGCGGAATTAAGGTAAATCACAATTATCAAACATCGGACAGCAATTATCTTGCATTTAAACTCGTGTTTGAAGTGCCTACAGGCAGAATTCTCGGTGCGCAGGCAATAGGGAAAGGTGTAGCAGATAAGAGAATAGATGTTATAGCGGCGATGATTACGATGGGAGCAGACTTGGAGGATCTCAAGGAGCTTGAGCTTTGCTATTCACCGGTATTCGGTACAGCGAAGGATGTTGTAAACCTTGCGGCACTTGTTGCGCTCAATGTGCTTTACGGTAGATTTAAGCAGGTGCATGTAAGCGAAGTAAGAGGTCTTGTAGAATCGGGAGCTTATATCATCGATGTGCGTGAAGAAGATGAATATGAAGCAGGACATCTGATCGGCTCACACAATATCCCGACCTCGCAGATTTGGGACAGAATGAATGAAATTCCAAAGGATATTCCTGTATATGTACATTGCAGAACGAGCCAGAGAAGCTACTATGCATTGTCATATTTACAGGGATGCGGATTTACAAATATCGTGAATATAAGCGGCTCGTATCTCGGCATCAGCCTTTATGAATATTTTGATGATAAGACTACAGGCAGAGCGCCGATTGTGACTGCTTACAATTTTGAATAATATTGTAATGACTAATATTGAAGCAGATGTATTTCAATATTGATATAGGGAACAGTAAGCTGTTCAAACATTTAATCTTCCAAAAAATATATGCTTGACAAAACGGCAGATATTTTATCTGCCGTTTTGTCGTGCGTTTAAAGCATATATATTTATATTCTGCTATGTTTTGTGATTTTTCTGTTAGGCTACATAGTAATTGCTGCTGTAAGCAGATGACGGCGCATCGCTTCCTTTGCAGCGTCGGAATCCTGTGCGATGATTGCATCGAGAATAAGCTGATGCTCTCGCACTACCTTTTGACATTCAGCCTTGTTTTCATCCATGCTCAGTGATTTGAAATATCGGCTGTACATTTCATTTAAAAGAGGATATGTCATATCGTTGACGAGGAGAAGCATCCCGTTTCCGGATGCTCTTGATACTGTTTGGTGAAATTTCTCGTTGAAAGGCAGCAAATCTTTGTAAATTTCGATTTTACCGGAGCTTTCCATAATTTCGTTAAGCTCGGCTATATCGCTATCCGCTCTTCTTTCGGCAGCGAGGCTTGCGGCAAGAGTTTCACAGATATTTCTTACAAAGGCAACATCGGATCTCTCGATGGTATCGTTGCTTATCAAATCTTCAAGCGTTCTTTCGATTGTATATGTTGTAATAGGATTGACTGTAGCGCCTTTACCACGCTGGATGGTAATATATTGGTTGCTTTCGAGCATACGCAATGCTTCCCTGATGGTAGGGCGGCTCTTACCGAATATTTCAGCAAGCTGATTTTCGGATGGGATCTTTTCGCCTGCGGCAAAATCACCGGCAAGTATTCTGTTTTTTATATGTGTATAGACTATTTCTGATGCCTTTACCGTAGTAAAGGGCTTAAATGGGCTGTTATCGTTCATGTGCTGCTCCTGTCTTATGAATTAATTTGCGGCCAACATTTTTCAATCAGCTCGGCTGCTTTATCGCCGTTCTTGGCATAAATGGCTCCAAGTAAGGCACGATGTGCTTCAAGAAGTGCTAAACGGCTTTCTCGTGATGTGAACAATGAATATAAGCTGATTTCGTATTCATCAAAGGCATATATCTGTGTGCCGACAGACTTCCAAATAATTTCTATGAGTACACTGTTCGTCGCTTTAAGCGCAGCTGAGTGAAACATAAGCACGGCATCAAAAAAAGCGACAACCTCTTCCTTAGAGCTTACCATGGCATCATATGCTTTGTGTATTTCGTCAATCTGCTCGGATGTGCTCTTTTCGACAGCCTGCTTTATGGAAGCATGTTCGATGGATGAGAAAAATTCGATGATTTCAGAAACGGATATGTTTCTGAAAACAACCATATCCTGAAGAGGCTGAACTGCGGATTGCAGTGAAATTTCTTTGATGGTAGTCCGACCGCCGGGAGCAACCTCTATATATCCGTTGCTTTCGAGCATACGCAGCGCTTCTCTTATTGTAGCATGGCTTCGCTCGTACAATTCTACAAGTCGGCGCTCACTCGGCAGCTTATCGCCGCTTTTTAATTCGCCGGACAGTATAGCTTCTCTAATCTGTTCGTAAACAATTTCAGATGCACGCTTTGTTTCGATAGGATCAAAAGAAAAATCGGTGCTCATAAATTTCTCTTTGTTCACTGAATACCTCCATAAATGTATTTTAAAATTCATCTTACCAATCGAATTTCGATATTATTATATTTTCCCATGATTATAGCAAGCTGTCAAGATGTGAAATAGCTAATAAAACAAAAAGTCAAAAAGTTAACAAAGCGTATTGACAAATTGTTAACACAGCTATGTCATAAGCATAGCAACTTGTCAAAACAGTAAATAAAGTTGGATGAGTCGATAAATTCAAAATTAAAACGGAGGGAAACATGCATATTTCAGAAGAACAGAAAAAGAAAGCGCTTGAATATGTGCGTGAAAATCAGGTCGATTACGGCTTAAGCTGCTCTGAGTCGGTAATAAACGCACTGATCAGAGCAGAAATATTAGACCTGCCGGAATATTATACTTGCCTTGCAACAGGTCTTTCCGGTGGTGTCGGAGCATCAGGTAAGACATGCGGAGCAGTATACGGTGCACTCATGTCGCTCGGAGCGGTATATGGAAGAAAAGATCCTTTGGCAAATCCGATCGATCCTACCAAGCCGGTGCCTCTCGAAGAAGATTATCGTTATTATATGATGAGAAGATTTAACAATCTTGTGAATGATTTTGTAAATCATTTCGGTACTTGCAGATGCGGAGAATTTGTTGATTCGTGTGGCGGATATTTTGAAAACGAGAGATTTGAAATGTGTCCGAATCTCATTGTTTACGCAACGGAGCTGGCACTCAAGTATCTTGAAATAACAGAAGAAGAAAACAAGAATTTACCGTATCAGCACAATATTTACGGCTGGGAATAGACGAAAGGAGAATAAATATGCGCATTAGTGAAGAACAAAAAGCACTCGCAAGGCAGTATACGGAAGAAAATATTTGTTCGGGACTTAATCTCGGAAAGCGTACTCAATGCACTGCTTCGTGCAAAAGTTATTGATTTTCCGGAAGAGGTTACGACATTGGCATCAGGGCTTAACGGCGGAGTAGGCTCGGCAGGATATACATGCGGAGCACTTGCAAGCTGCATGATTGCTCTCGGAGCTGTTTACGGAAGAAGAGATCCTATCGCAAACAGAGATAAGATTTTTCATGATGTTGTTACAAGCCACAAGGTGGAAAATCCGGAAGAAGATTACAGATACTATTTCATGAGAAGATTTAATCAGTGTGTTCAGAAATTTTGGGACACGGCAGGTACTTGGAGATGTCAGGATGTAGTGGACGGAAACGGCGGCTATTATTCGCCGGACAGACAGGCACAGTGTGAAAAAATGATACATCTCGATACAGAGCTTGCGCTTAAGTACATTGATATGGAACAGGAGGATGCAAACAAGCTTTCGTTTGGAGATAACCTTTTCGGTTGGGAGTAATGTAAATGTTGATAGGAGGGGGCAGTCCTATTAAGGCAGAGTGGCTTATGATATTTCGGAGTGCCGCCTTCAGAGGTATTATATAAGATTTTTAGTGTAAAAGAAAGAGGTACAGCTCTATGTTGGTTTCAGTATTATTGGCTATTGCACCTATAGTATTTGTGTGCATTCTTATGTTCGGGGCTAAAAAATCCGTAAATTTCAGCGGTATTGCTGGTTGGATTTTGGCTTGTGTTATCGCAGTGGTCTTTTTCAGCACAAGCATAGGTGATACACTGCTTATTATAGTGATATCTGTAATTGTAACGCTCACAGTAAGTATATTAACTCCGAAATTATCATCTGAATTCATTGCACAGATTTATGAACAAAAGAGCATTTCGGTATAAAGAATAATGTTGGCTGCATGAAAACGGCTCAAAAATAAAAAGCCCTTTGCATTGGATTATGGCTTGTGCAGTATGTTGGTCTTAATCCAATGCTTAGGGCTTTAAAATGTTTATGTGAATTTTTGTTACAAATGCTTATGCCTCTTCTTTGACATGGGAGCTGTCTGATTTGCCATGTGTTTTGTACCATGCACCTGTCCTGTAAAACAGTACCGAGAGAACAGTAGAAATAGACCAGCCTATAGGCCATGCAAGCCAGATGCCCGTTGAGCCGAACTTAAGCGACAATACCTTGGCAAGCACAACACGAAGTGTAAGGTCTGTGAATGTAGCTGTCATAAACTGTTTCATCATTTCCGCACCACGCAGTACGCCGTCCGCAACAAGCTTGACAGATACGACTACATAGAATGGTGCAAGTATACGGAGTATTTCGATACCGGCTTTCATAGCATCGGTGCTCGTGTTGTCGAGGAAGATATAAAGAAGATATCTGCCGGCAAAAACATAAATCACCGCAAGTGGTATACAGAGCATCCATACCAATTTGATGCCTGCCTTGAATCCCTCCTTAACTCGTGCTGGCTTCTCGGCGCCGAGATTTTGAGCGGTGAAATTTGAGATGCCATTTCCGAGTGTTGTCAGTGATGTAATGACAAGATTGTTAAGCTTGATGGATGCGGAGTAGCCTGCCATTACCGCTGAGCCGAATGAGTTTATGATACCCTGTATAATGATGTTTCCTACTGATATAAAGCTCTGCTGGAGTATGCTCGGAACAGCGACTACCGATATTTTGCCGAGGAGCTTCCAGGAGAAAACAGCCGCTTTTTCTTCAGTCTTAATCCTTGAGAAACGAATGAATACCACGACAACGGCAAGCACACAGCTGATGCCCTGACATAAAAAAGTCGCCCATGCAACACCTGCTACGCCCATTTTAAACGCTGTGACGAACAATATATCTACGCCGATATTTGCGATCGAAGAGCAGGCAAGGAAAATAAACGGTGTTTTGGAATCGCCGAGTGCCGAGAAAATGCCTGTGGCTATATTGTAATAAAAAACGAAAGGCAGTCCGAGTATGTAAATATCGAGATAAAGCTTAGAATCCGCCCAAACATTGTCTGGTGTATTTATGAGATGCAGAAGATCAGCTGCGTATATAGTGCCGATCGCCATAAGCGAAACACAGAGAACCCCTCCGGCTATCAGCGTTGTATAAACAGCAGTTTTCATTTCGCTGTAGTTCTTGGCGCCGAACAGCTGTGCGGTGATTACAGAACAGCCGATATTGCAGCCAAAGGCAAAAGCGATGAAAATCAGAGTGATTTCGTAGCTGTTGCCTACTGCCGCAAGGGCATCTTCGCCTACGAATTTGCCGGCAACAAAACTGTCGGCAATGTTATATAACTGCTGGAAAATAATGCTTCCGAACAAAGGCAGGCAAAACCTCCAAAGAACTTCGGAAGTTTTGCCTACCGTCAAATCCTTAATCATTTCAGTCTCCTTTCAATCAGGTCAATTAAACTTGCAGCATACCATGTTCACTGCGCACAACTCTATATTATAGTCCAAAAAACAGCATGTGTAAAATATATAAAGCATGAAATTTGCTTAAAGTTTTTAAGCCCGAAATATCTGCGCTCAAACACCTGTTTTCGGTTACATTTGAGGGAGACAGCGGTGATGATATTACGGTAGAAGCGTTTGAGGAGATAGAGGGCGAGGTATCGGAGTACGACAGCTATATATCCGCATCGGTGGGCGATGATGATTCGGAGCGAATGGCAAGTGAGATGAATACCGTAATGGCGATTGCGTGCGTTATTATTTTGGCTGTCTTGCTTATATCATCACATACATATATGGAGATTCCTGTGCTGATATTGACATTCGGTACGGCGGCAATATTAAATAAGGGAACCAATTTTATATTCGGTACTATTTCCTTTGTTTCCAATTCAATAGCCGTTGTGCTGCAGCTTGCGCTTGCCATAGACTATGCTATAATACTTTGCCACAGATATACGGAGGAAAGGGAAACGAATGAAGCACGAGAAGCCGTTATAACGGCGCTTTGCAAGGCTATTCCGGAAATCTCCGGCAGCTGTCTTACGACACTTTCCGGGCTTATGGCGATGGGCTTTATGCAGTTTAGGATAGGCTTCGATATGAGTATTGTTCTTATTAA
Source organism: uncultured Oscillospiraceae bacterium (assembly GCA_964428785.1). Taxonomy (GTDB): domain Bacteria; phylum Bacillota; class Clostridia; order Peptostreptococcales; family Anaerovoracaceae; genus QAKD01. The sequence goes on from CAYRZK010000001.1 coordinate 15,376, forward strand.
GGCTATTATAATAAGTATACTTACGGTATTTACGCTCATGCCTGGGCTGCTTATGTCTTTTTCAGGTCTGATAGATAAGACTCATCACAAGAATTTTATTCCGTCTATTGATAGATGGAGCAATGGAGTCATTAAAACAAGGCATATTACCTCATGCATTTTTGTCGTGCTGATTGTGATATGCTTTTTCCTGTCGAACAACTGCCCGTATGCATACAGTGATACAGAGCTTGAAACTATTAAGAAGAGCGACACGCAGATTGCGAGAAAAATGATAAATGAAACATTCAGCCGAGAAAATGTGCTTGCGGTAGTTGTGCCATCTGGTGATTATGCTAAGGAACAGGCGCTGAAAGCCGAGCTTGAGAAATATCCTGAGGTAGAAAGCGTGACAGGGCTGGCGTCTGTAGAGGCAATGGACGGGTATGAGATCGGCGATGAGCTGTCGCCTCGTGAATTTTCGGAGCTGACGGATATGGATATTGAGATAGTAAGGCTGCTTTATTCGGCTTATGCGGCAAACAGCGAAAACTACGGAAGAATTGTCGGCGGCATAGATAATTACAAAGTACCGCTTTTGGACATGTTCGATTTTGTTTTCGATATGCTTGACGATGGATATGTTACGCTCGATGAAGATATCGAAAACACAAGACTCGGTAAGGTTGCGGACTGCCATAATTACGGAGAGGTGTGTGCAGACAGAAATACGGGCGGCATCATAGGAGCTATGGCAATAGAGTATGCAAAGGATCCGGAAGATGAGATTGAGAAGCCGAATACATTGAATTTTACATATCGCACAAAAGCAATCGTGCAGTTGTGTATCAATGACGGAGAAATAGTCGGTAAAAAAGACTGCACAGGCGGTATCGTCGGACTTTCCGAAATAGGTACGGTGTATGAATGTCAAAATTATGCCGACATAGAAAGCACAGACGGCAAATATGCAGGCGGTATTGTCGGAAAAAGTGAGGCTTCAATAAGAAAAAGCTATGCAAAGAGCAAGGTCGCCGGTGAACGGTATGTAGGCGGCATTGCAGGTAAGGCAGGCACAATAACGGCAAGCTATGCGATAGCAAATGTAAGCGGAGATGAGAATATCGGAGCGATATGCGGAGCTGTCGAGAACAATGATGAGCTTTATCGTAACTACTATGTAGACAGCGGACTCGGCGCTGTTGACGGTATCAGTTATTCGGGCAAGGCGGAGCCTATCGAATTTGATGAACTGAAAAACATAAACGGTATTCCGAAGCGCTTTATAAGCTTCACCGTAACATTTGTTGCCGATGATAAAATCGTCGAAACGCAGGATGTCAGATACGGTGACGATACGGCAAGAATAAAATATCCGGAAATACCGTCGAAAAAAGGACATTTCGGCAACTGGCAGGAAATAGAGGTAGATGCGATAACGGAAGATATCGAGGTACTATGTGAATATCAGCCGTATATAACAGTACTTGCAAGTGCCGAAAAGAATGAGAGCGGCAAGCTTGCGCTTGCGCTTGCGGAGGGTGAATTTACCGATAAGGCGGAGCTGCATGCTTACGACAGCAGCAAGCCTGCGCTTGTGAAAGCGGACGGAGCTGTTAAGGTGTATGAGATAAGCCTGTCAAATACGGATGTTAAGGATGATGAGAGCGTAACCATTCGTGTTTTAAATGAAAACAAGGATAAGGTGACAGCTTGGCGCTTAAACAACGGTAACTGGGAAAAGGTAAAGGTATCTAGTAATGGAAAGTATGTAATACTGCACGGTGAGGGAACGAAAAATACGATATGACTTAAATATGAAGAAAGAAGCCCGATTGTTATATTGGCAGTTTTAGCGATACTTCTCGCAGTTGTGCTGCTCGGTATGCTGAAATTCCGAAGACCTAAGCCGGTGTAAATATATTATTAAACCGGTTAGGCTTTTGGCGGAGTGCTACGATAAGCACTTCGCCGCTTTTATTTTTGTGGGAAAATAAATTGAATTTAGATTTCGTACATTATTAGCATTTATTGTAATCGCAAAATAGCAATATGAAGAAGTAAGATGCTGATATTATAGCAGTATATGGGCAAAAATGTGCATATAGAGACAAAAAAGAAAAATTGTATCCAAAAAAGGTGTAGAATTTTGTTGAAGGTGGTTGTACCAAAAGCTATAATTGTAGTTGAGCAAAATAGAAGTTCCGGTGCTAAGTGCACTGCACCGGACTGCTTGTTAAAGAAAGGAGCCAAAATGGTAAAGATTACTTACAATGCAGAATTATGCAAAGGTTGTCACTACTGCGTAGCTGCATGCCCAAAGAAGTGCGTAACACCTTCAGGTGAACTCAACACTAAGGGTTACGAAACAGTAAAGTTTAATGAAGCTGATTGCATAGCTTGCGGTTCATGTTACACAATGTGCCCTGACTATGCAATTACAATTGTGAAGGAGGACTAATCATGGCAGAAAGAGTAGTAATGAAGGGTAACGAAGCTCTTGCAGAAGCTGCACTCCGTGCAGGATGTCGTTTCTTCGCAGGATACCCAATCACACCACAGACAGAAGTTCTTGAATATCTCTCATGGAGAATGCCTGAAATCGGCGGACAGTTCATTCAGACTGAAGACGAGCTTACAGGACTCCATATGCTCATGGGTGCATCACACGCAGGAGCAAGAGTACTTTCAACATCAGCAGGTCCGGGATGGGCGCTCTTCCACGAAGGACTTTCATATCTTTGCGGATGTAATGTACCGGCAGTACTTGCAGATGTAGCAAGACTCGGCGGCGCATGCGGAGGTATCAGTGCATCACAGGGAGACTATGAAGAAGTAGTACATGGCGGCGGAAACGGAGACTCACAGTACATCGTTCTCACACCGGCATCAGTACAGGAAGAAGTAGACCTCGTACAGGAAGCAT
>CAYRZK010000002.1:0-16234 GCA_964428785.1 uncultured Oscillospiraceae bacterium
CTCGAACCCTGGACACCCTGATTAAGAGTCAGGTGCTCTACCAGCTGAGCTAATCACGCATATTTTTGTTTACCTCTTCGGTACATCAATTATATTACCACCGTACCTATTGCTTGTCAACAACTTTTTTCACTTTTTTTAAGTTTGCACATTTTTCAGCGAAAAGCGTTTCTTCAGCGACCTGCCGCCTTACAATATCTTCCGCTAACTACGGTGCATTACACTGCAAGCGACAGCTTTTTTAATTTATCAAAATAAAGTCTCTGTGTCAATACTTTTCCAATTTTTTCTCGCTTCAACTTTTAGTTTTTCTTGTTCCCAATTTTCGGCTTACCTTTCTCAGGCTTTATGCCCCATCCGAATACAAACCGAAAACACGGAATTTAAAGTCATATGACAGTTCTCAGCTTTTATCGGAATATAAATATTTAATTCGGCTCAAACCACTGCATACTCAGCTTTATCGTATCTCTCTCACTTCATAGCCTGCTGCTTCTATCGCATGGCGTATTTCTTCGTCGCTCACATCTCTTTCCATCGAAACCACACATTCCTTAGTCATGAGATCGACCTTGCCTGCCGCACCGTCGATGGCATTTACAGCCAGCTCCACTCTTGCCTTACAATGATCGCATGTCATATCCTCCACAATCGCTGTCTTTGTTCCTATGATTTTTTTAAGCTTTTTCTTCGGCACCTTCACAGACGAGCCGCCTCCGCAGCAGCCTCCCTGTCCTTTTAAATGTTCCTTGCTTTTCACTATTCCAAAAATCATCAGCACGGCTATCACCGCAACAACTATAATATTTGTCGTTTCCTTTCCCTCGCTCATATGCCTATTTGCGTTTGGTTAGCTATAGCTAACCTATGCTTTATATCCTACACCCGTTTTTCAATTTTGTAAAGCTGCATCAGGAAATTTTCTTAATGTGTTTGCCAATTTTTTTGAAACCCTTGATAAGCATTTTTTAAGTGCTTGCCTTAATTTCCGGCAAATGCCGCAGCTTGCTTTATAATCGCTTAAACCTCTGCGCCGCAAAGACCGAGACCGTTCCGACCGCTGCAAGCACTACCGCTACTGTCAAATCTACTGTCAGTCCAAACTCCTGAATCAGTATCCCTCCGATAAAATTTCCGGCAGGGCCGCCGATCGAAGTCGCACTTCCGAGCAAAGCCTGCCCTTTGAGCTTATTCCTGCCGTTCACTATTTCATTGGCATAATAGACGGCTGCCATCGTAAAAAGTCCATACGACAGCATTTGAAAAAGCTGCGCCGCATAGATAATATAAATATTATTTGCAAACAGATAACATACTGCCTTCAAGAGAAATGCTATACTTGCAAGTCTGAGCAGCTTGTACGGTGTAGCTCGTTTAATAATCGCCGAAAACATAAACATCACCGGCAGCTCGACAATCGCCGCAATCGCCTGTACCGTACCCATCTCCGTCGTGCCGCCGCCAAGCCTCTCGCATATCTGCAATGTATATCCGCTCCCAAGTGTCTGCGCACAGAAAACGCATATAAAGCCGAAAAGTATCGCTGTGAATTCGGGATAACGCTTAAGAAACGCTGCCGTACCGTCCGCTTCATCGCTTTTACATGCACTTGGAGCTTCCGTATATTCGATGCACCCATCATGTGCATCATTACCGCATCTCCTATCATCCTCGTCATCCGTAAGCGGAAAAGCACATGCACATGCGAAAAACAAAAACGTTAATATAATCCCGCCCGTGGTAATCACGGAAGCTCCGAGCCTTGTCACCCCGATGCCCACAACATACGAAGTCGCCGCAGAGCAGATCGAGCCGAAGCCCCTCGACACGCCGTAGTCGAGCACGATACCCATGCTTTCGTAATAAAAAGCAATACCGTTTATAAACGGAAACATCGCATATACCGACATGAATGTAACCGCCATAAGGATCCCCGAAACAAAATGATCGGATACAATCTTAAGCGTACAGTAGCTCGCAAAAAGCAGCACAGCAAATGCCTTGAGCATAAATCTCCAGCCATACTTTTTCGGATTTTTATCGGCAATACCTCCGAGAACAGGCTGAACAAGCGTTGCCGTCACACCGGCAGCTCCCGAAAAAATTCCTATCGCTCCTGTCTCAACACCGATTTCATAGAGATAAGTATTGATACTGCCCGACGCCGTGCAGCAAACAGCCCAAAACAGCCCTTGCAATATGCAATATTTCACCATCAGCTTTCTTTTGGTCATACTCGCATCCCTCTTATAACTAATACAACTTATACAGTTCAATTCCGCACACTGCGCCCTGCGTCTAACGAATTACATCAAAAATCACATCAAGAGTCCGCAGATAATATATGTTGCAAAGCCGCATACCCAAGCAACGACGCACTGCATTATCACAACATAGACAGCCCATCTGCCTCCAAGCTCACGCTTGATGGAAGCGACCGCCGCTACGCACGGTGTATAGAGCAGCGAAAACACAAGAAGAGCCGCCGCAGAAGCCGATGACATCACTGCCGCAAGTGTTTCCGATGTTCCGTACAGCACCAGAAGCGTTGCAACAACGCTTTCCTTAGCCATAAAGCCCGTAATAAGTGCTGTCGGCACTCGCCAGTCTCCGAGACCGAGAGGCATGAAGAGCGGCGCCAGCCATCCCGATATGCACGCAAGCACGCTTTCTTCAGGATTATCCGTCATATTGAACGACAAATTGAAGTTCTCCAGGAACCATATAACTATCGTAGCTATGAAAATTACCGTAAATGCCCTTTGAAGAAAATCCTTCGCTTTGTCCCAAAGTAGCAGCCCTACATTTTTTGCCCCCGGCATCCTGTAATTCGGAAGCTCCATAACAAACGGCACAGGCGCACCCTTAAACGAAGTGCCTTTCATAACAAGCGCCACAATAATTCCGACAACCATTCCCATAACATACAGCCCCACCATTATGAGTGCTTTATATTTCGGGAAAAACGCATCTACAAAAAATGCATAAATCGGCAGCTTCGCCGAGCAGCTCATGAACGGCGTAAGCAGTATAGTCATTTTCCTGTCACGCTCCGACGGCAGCGTACGGCTTGCCATAACGCCCGGCACGGTACATCCAAAACCGATAAGCATCGGCACGATACTGCGCCCCGAAAGCCCAAGCTTTCTGAGCAGCTTATCCATAACAAATGCCACACGAGCCATATATCCGCTGTCCTCCAGGATAGAAAGGAAGAAAAACAGCGTTACAATCGTCGGCAGGAACCCGACAACGCTCCCGACACCGTTAAATATTCCGTCAATCACAAGCCCGTAAATCGCTTCACTCACACCGGATACAATGAGAAGTCTCGAAACAAGCTCCGTAAACCATGCTATCGCAATTTCAAGCGCAGCCGAAAGCCACGCTCCGACCACATTAAATGTCAGCCAAAAAACAAGCCCCATGATACCTATAAAAGCCGGAATTGCCGTATATTTGCCGGTAAGCACCTTGTCTATTCTTCTGCTCCGTGCATGTTCCTTGCTTTCTCTCGGCTTTACCACCGTTTTACTGCATATTTTGCCTATAAAGCCGTACCTCATATCCGCAATTGCTGCCGCACGATCAAGCCCCGTTTCGTCCTCCATCTGAACAATGATATGCTCTATCATTTCAAGCTCATTGCCGCTGAGCCTGAGCGCATCCAATATGAGCTTATCGCCCTCCGCAATCTTGCTTGCGGCAAAACGCAACGGAATATCGGCAGCATCGGCATGATCCTCTATCAGATGCATTATTCCGTGGAGACATCTGTGAACAGCTCCGCCTTTTTCATCCTTATCGCAAAAATCAAGCCTGCCCGGTCTTTCCTGGTATTTTGCAACATGAAGCAGATGATCTATTAGCTCATCAATACCCTCGTTCTTTGCCGCCGAAATCGGGATTACCGGAATTCCGAGCGCCGCCTCAAGCTTGTTCACAAGTATCGAACCGCCGTTTTCACGCACCTCGTCCATCATATTGAGCGCAAGCACCATCGGCATATCGAGCTCAATAAGCTGCATCGTAAGATTAAGATTTCGTTCGATATTCGTCGCATCTACGATATTGATTATTCCTTTTGGCTTATCATGCAGCAGGAATTCCCGTGTTACGATCTCCTCACTGCTGTAAGGCGACATAGAATAAATGCCCGGTAGGTCCGTAACAAGAGTATTCGGATGCCGTCTTATCACTCCGTCTTTTCTGTCCACGGTTACACCCGGAAAATTCCCGACATGCTGGCTTGCGCCTGTAAGCTGGTTGAACAGCGTCGTTTTTCCGCAGTTTTGGTTGCCGGCAAGCCCAAAAGTCAGCAGCGTTCCCTCCGGAAGCGGATTTTCATCCGCCTTTGTGTGATATTTGCCGCCCTCGCCAAGCCCCGGATGCACTACCTTGTCTCCGTCCGTAAGCAGCTCTTCATTATGGAAGCCTGCCGCATTATCCCTTGCTCTTACATTGTCGATTTCGATCTCGCCCGCATCCGCAATGCGCAGTGTAAGCTCATAACCGTGTATTTCAATCTCCATGGGGTCTCCCATGGGCGCAAGCTTTACCATCGTAACATCAGCTCCGGGAATAATCCCCATATCGAGCAGATGCTGACGCAGAGAAGCTTCTCCTCCGACCGCACGCACTGTTGCACTTTTACCTATCGGTAATTCATTAAGTCTCATGTATTTTATCTCCATTATTCCTTGTATATGCTTAAAAAGCTTACCCGCAAACGGGCTTATTTAATGTTAGCACAAAGTAACTGCTTCGGCAATATGCGCCTGCTCGTTTTTGCTTCCTGTTTTCGCACCTTGATTTTTGGCACGAAATAGTGTATTGTAAATAAGCGATATGTCGAATTCTGTCATATTGCGGAGCTTCTCGAAGCTTGCAGCCGCACGCATCTGTGCCGCCTGTATCTGTGTTCCGTGAAGCCGCCCAAGCCTTGCCGCATATCTTCATCGGCAGCTTTTTTAAATTTAGTAAATATCTGCACTATCCAGCGATATTTAAATAATATTAAACAGCTTGGCGATATATCATAAATTAAGATTATATCTGCCGGAAAGGACAATCATATGAGACTCAGAAAAGAAAACGATTTAATGCAGGAGGACGAAATCACTCTTGTTGCACAGGTTTCGGATGCGCTTGCGCACCCTGCAAGAATAAAAATTTATCAATATATTATGCAATGCAACAAAGATCGCACAGCCGTATGCAACAAGGATGTTGTCGCAGCCTTTGACTATTCACAGGCAACCATTTCTCAGCATATCAAGAAGCTTATCGAAGCCGACCTCGTGCAGACACGCAAAGTCGATAAATGCTCCATGTATTATGCCAACATCGGCAAGCTTATGAAATATCTCGATGCAACACGCAAATTCAGCACTTTCCAAGCTTAAACCGTGAGGTGATGATTATGACGACTCATGCAGCTAATGACTTCGGAACAGGTTCCGTCAAAAAGAATATACTATCACAGGCTCTGCCGCTCATGCTGGCGCAAGCCGTACAGCTTCTGTACAATGTTGTGGACAGGATTTATATCGGACATCTCAAGAACATAGGTGATATAGCCATGACCGGTCTCGGCATCACTTTTCCGGTTATCGTAATCATAGCAGCATTTACAAGCCTTTTCGGAAGCGGCGGTTCAATACTTTTCGCAATAGAACGAGGTAAGGGCGAGCGCACTGAGGCTGAAAAAATAATGGGTAATTCCTTCGCACTCCTGCTTGCATCATCAGGCATACTTTTTATTTTTTGCTTCACACTGAGGCGACCTATCCTGTACTTGTTCGGTGCAAGCGATGATTCGATTGTATATGCCAATCAATACCTCGAAATCTATCTTCTCGGTACTCTGTTCGCAATGATACAGGCAGGTATGAACGGCTTTATCAATTCACTCGGACATCCTCAAACCGGTATGCTGACAACTCTCATAGGTGCAATTATAAACATCATACTCGATCCCATATTTATCTTTCTTTTCCATATGGGTGTTCGAGGCGCCGCACTCGCTACCATCATCAGTCAAGCCGTATCGGCAATATGGGTGCTTCATTATCTTACAAGAGTTGATACGGAGCTGATCATAAAGCCCGAATTCATCAAAATCAATCTTAAATGCACGAAAGAAATCGTTAAAATAGGCTTTCCCGGCTTTATCATGCAGGCAACAGGCGGAATCGTCCAAATCGCTTCAAACAATATGCTGCGTTTTTACGGAGGTGACATGTATATTGCCATATTTACAATACTCGGCTCCGTTCGAGATATCATTCAGCTGCCCGTTTACGCCCTTACAAGCGGCGCTTCGCCTATTCTCGGATTTAATTACGGCGCTGAGAAAAACGAGCGTGTGAAAGAGGGCATCGTATTCACCACATATCTTTCCGGAGCATACACCGCTGCGGCATGGCTCGTTATCATGCTTATACCGCATTTCTTTATAGACATTTTCTCGGATGATCCAACCACCATTGCCATAGGCTCGAAAATGCTCACAATATACTTTTTCGGATTTGTGTTTATGACATTTCAGTTTGCGGGGCAGACGGCATTCCAGGCTCTCGGCAAGGCAAAGCAAGCCATATTTTTTTCGACATTCCGTAAAGTGCTTCTCGTCGTACCACTGACATACATACTACCGGCGATAGGCTTTGGTGTGCGTGGTGTTTTCCTCGCCGAAGCAGTTTCAAATATTATCGGCGGCATCGCATGCTACACCACAATGTATCTTATGATATACCGCAAGCTTTAATAGCTGCTTAACGGCATAGACACCCTGTGGTTATGATTTCTTATCCATTATTTCATAAGTATATGTCTTTAAGCCTCCTTCGATGCCTATCTCGTATTTTAAATTTACAGCTTCGTAATATCAGAAATGGGCTGATGCATTAACGAAAATAAACCGTTAGTGCACAGCCCATCCATACTTATAATATTATTCGTTTCTCAAGCTTTCAAGTGCCGAAAGATTCATCGCACGCTTTGCCGGAGAATATCCTGCCGCAAGCCCTATAAGCGTCGAAAATGCCAGAGCTGCCGCAATAAGCCACAGTGGAATGACCGAAACCGTAGAGCCGTATCCGCCCAGGCTCGACAGGAATATTCCCAGCAGATCCTTTAAGACGGTATTCATAAGCAGTGACAGAAGCAAGCTTATGATTACACCTATCAGCCCTCCAAGGAAGCCTATCATGCCGGCTTCGATAAGAAACATCCTCCTGATATCACGCAGATTAGCACCGATGACCTTCATAACGCCTATCTCCTTTGTTCTCTCATAGATAGACATTACCATCGTATTCGTAATACCGAGTGCCGCCACAAGAAGCGATATGCCACCTATCCCACCGAGCACGCCCTGAATCATCGCCATCTGCTCTTTCATACGCTGTATCCAGTCAATCGGACTGTATGACTGATAACCAAGCTCCTTAAGGTCTTTGCTTATCTGCTCCGTATTCTCGATATCTTCCACATACACCAGTGCCTGATTATATGTTTTTACCCCATTTTGTACACTTGTGTCACGCTGTCCCTCTGCATCAAGCGTATCCTTTTCGATCTCCGCAAGCCTGTCGATGTTCATATATACACGATAGTCCGGCGAATCGTTCTTCGGCGCAAGTATTCCCACCGCCTCCATCTCATACAGCTCGTACTCGACTTCGCTTTTTTCGGCATCATCTATACCATAATTCCAATCCGCCGTCACCAAAATATCGTCATCCATGACATCAACATTCACGCTCTGATAATCCTCATTAGGATCGCTGAACCAATTCGGTATCTCGCTTCCGAAAAGTATTACATCCTTATCGTTTTTTTTGAGCATACGCCCCTCAGCCACCTCGTAGCCGAATTTTTCAAAAATCTCAGGATCTACTCCCATTACTTCAACATCAGCTCTGCCGTCACCAATCCATAAATTCAAATATGAACTGATTACCGGTGTTACTGCCGTTACGCCTTTCATTTCCCCTATCGATTTAAGCGTATTATCGTTAAGCACACCCTGCTGCTCTTCTCCGGCATAATTCCCGCTGCCGTAGTTATATAGCTCTATCATGTGGAGATCGCCGTAGCTTTCCATCTGATCCTCATAGCTCTTGGTCAAGCCAAAGCCTATCGACAGCATTACCACGATAGCACAAGTCCCCACAACAACACCTATGATTGCAAGGAGCGTACGGGTGCGGCGTCTCATGAGATTTCTGAAGCAAAGGTCAGTCAAATCTCTTAAGCTCATTACTCGTTCTCCTTATCTTCTACACTTCTCACAGCTTCGAGCGTTCCGTTTGCTGCGGCTTTCTCCGCTTCTGCTTCGCCCTGCTCGCTTCCAACTTCTTCCGCTGCTTCTGCTGCTTCGCCTGCACCGTCCGAGCCGCCCTGTGAATCACCTGCATCAGCATCATCAGCGCTGCCGTAAGGCACCTGCATATCCTCTTTTTCGTCGATTTCAAATGCCGCATCTTCAAGCTCAAGCGCTCTTTCCTTTTTCTTCTTGAGTATCTTGCGTATTATTATCGCTGCAATAATCAAAACGACCAAAATCACAAGTCCGATAACAAGCCCCCAAGGTATCGCATCCTTAACAGGCTCCGGCTCTTCATATGCCCATGGATCATCATATTCCGGCATCTCCGCAGCCTCAAATGAGAACGGTATTTCGATGCGCTGCTCATTACCTGCCATATCCTCGTAGGTAAAAATAACCGTACCCTCTACAGCGCCCACCTCTCTCGGAATGACCGTAAACTTGTAATCATCCTTATCGCCGCTCTGAATATTTCCGAAATATTTGCTGTTGGAATCATAAATGTCAAAATTCCCCTCTGCCGTTGCTCTCAGATTGGAGATCACATTCTTTCCCATGTTGTAAAAATCTACGGATGCCGTTGCTTCCATGCCGACATATGTTTCATACGGCGGCACTATTGTGTCCACAAAGAGGCGCATCTCCTGCACAACAGGCACGGAAATCTTATCATCGGCATTAAACGAGTCTCCGTCTTTATTTTCATATGTCATAGAAACGCTGACAGGAAGCGCATCCTGCTTCGCTTCACCTGATGCCGAAAGCATCAATGTATGCGATGCCGTTTCTCCTGCACCTACAGACTGTATATAAAACGCATTGCTGCTTCCGACAGGTACAAATTCTCCCTCGCCGTCAACAACTACCTTTATATTGTACAGCTTATGCTTTGAGGTGTTCAGGAACGAAATTTCAAGAGGAAAGGTCGAGCCTGCCGTTACGCTGCCTCCACCGTAGCTGTAGCTGCTCACCATGAGTATCGGCGTATGTACATCATTCGGATCGTCCGGCTCACCGTCTCCATCCACCGGCACATAGAAATTCTTTTCAAATGTTACCTTCTCCTTATTATTGTCAAGCCCGGTAACGACTGCCGTGATTATATAGTTCCTATCCTCAACATTGTTCTCCACAATGAGCTTGAAGTTCGTGCTTACGGTGTCTCCGCTTTTAATGGTTCCGAGCTGCTTTTCGGTACTTCCGTTGTCTATCGCAATGCCATCAGGAAGCGTCAGCTTGATCTGCGCACTTCTCAGCGCTGTACTGCTTCCGTTATATACCTGAAACTGCATTATGTTTCCGCTGCCCGTAGCAAAACCGCTTGCAGGCTCAATAGCATGAAAAATATCAATAGTATTTATGTAGATGCCGCCATGCTCATCCTCATCTCCCGGAACAATGTTTTCGGTAACCGAAAGCGAGAAATATCGTGAAGTATATACGGTCTCGCCGTCATTTTTGAGGATAATACGGAAATTTTTCATGCCCGTATCGCAAAATCTCGATATCGTAACATTAAACCTTATATCGGCTGCGTCTCCGCTCTTCGTCAAGCTTGTTTTTGCCGAAACACCGCCCTTGTATGTGATACCTGCCTTATCTTCAAATTCCAGCACCGCTTCATCAAATGTAAAGCTGCCGTCCCTCGTATTTGTCACGCTGAATGCAATTTCTTTCGTGCTGCTCTGCTTGGTCGTAAGTCCGCTCGTGCTCCGTATATTAAGCCACAAATATTCATCGGCATATGCAGTATATTTATCTGCCAATACCGATGCAGCAGGCGTTGATGATGTATAAACAGCAGCCATAACCGGCACAAGCATACCTCCTGCCGTTATTGCAAGCGCAAGCACTGCCGCACATCCTTTTCTTACAAGCTCTTTTCTCATGTCCTTCTCCCTCCGCTTTTATTTATCTGATTCACTATACTGCTCAGTCATCGTATCACTGTGCATTTGAAGCTGCTTCTGTTTTCCAGATTTCGTCCTTTACCTTGATATCCAAAATATTGCCGTCCTGTATGGTTACAACCTTATCGGCATATTGAGCTATCGACCTGTCGTGCGTTACCATTATCAGCGTCTGCTTATGGGTACGCACCTGATTTATAATGAGCTCCATGACTTCCTTTGTCGTATGCGTATCAAGATTTCCGGTAGGTTCGTCCGCAAATATTATCTTCGGCGTACCGACAAGTGCACGTGCTATTCCGACTCGCTGCTGCTGCCCTCCGGACATCTGCGTAGGCTTCCTGTTTTCGTAGCCCTTGAGCCCTACAGCCGTGAGTGCCTCCTGTGCAAGCTTCTTGCGCTTTTTCTTATCCACGCTTTTGAAGATAAGCGGCAGGCTTACATTTTCGATCGCCGTAAGCATCGGCATAAGATGATATGCCTGAAATATAAAACCGATATTCTTCTGTCTGAACAGCGTTACCTGCTCCTCGTTCAGCTTGTGTATCGGTATATTTCCTATCCAGATTTCACCTCGTGTAGGCTTTTCAAGCCCTGCCACCATATTCAGGAATGTTGATTTTCCCGATCCCGATGTGCCGAGAAAGCATACTATCTCGCCTTTATGTATTTCAAGGCTTATATTATCGAGCGCAATGACTCTTTCTTCGCCCATTCTATATACCTTTCGCACATTTTTTACTCTTATAAGTGCCTCCGCCATCGCTCTCTCCTTTCCCTGTTTCCTTTATATACCTTTGACACCATATTACACTATTTTGTTCCTGTACAATTATTAACTTTTTCTTAACTATATATCAAGCATATATCAAGATTTGCGAACTATCAGTGCAGCATGGGATTTTAAAAAAACAAAAAAAGTGACGATATGTTTTCACACACCGACTCCTTTGATTATAGTCTTTCTTATAGAAGTACAAGAAGCCGCCGCCTCTGTAGAGACCAATGATTTTCACAGTAGCTATGCAAGCAGCAGCCGAGCAAATCTTGATTTCGTCAAACAATCAAGAAATGGCAGAGCTGAATTTCAATCCTCAAGCAGACTGCATCAGCAGAGCGTTCTTGTGAGATATGTTTCCTTTGACAGCCTGCGTACCTTACTATATGCGCTCTGGGCCGCCCTTTTATCAAAATAGAGAGCATATACCGTCGGGCCGCTGCCGCTCATAAGCACTGCGTCCGCAGCAGTCTCTTTGCGCAGCTTTTCCTTGATTTCCGCTACTTTCGGATATGCCTTGAGCGTATAAAGCTCAAGAAGATTTGACATGTTTTTTATCACCTTATTGCGATTACCGTATGTAAGCCCCTCCGCAAGCTCCTTGTTGTCGGGTCTTACGAGCGTTGCGCCGCTGCCGCCCGCTGCTGCATTTTCGCCATCTGCGTCAAGCCTCTCAAGGCGTGCGATTTCGGCATCCACTCCCTGATATGCTTCCTTGGTGGAAACGCTGAATACAGGCTTTATCAGCACAACATTCGCCCTGAAAGCCTTGAGCGGCGTCAGCCTTGTGCCCGTGCCCTCCGCAAGCGCAGCGCACGACGCAAGCCTGCTCCTGCGCACATATCCGTCAAGTGCCTTATTCGCCGCAGCCTGCCCCATGATGCAGAATGGAACATCCGCTCCGAGCACAGCTCCGAGCTCCATCAGCTTTTCCATCGGCAGCCTGAGCTGCCACAGCGTATTGAGCGCAAGAATAACAGCGGCAGCGTTACCGCTGCCGCCTGCAAGACCGGCCGTAACCGGTATTCTTTTTTTGATATCGATTCTTATCGTTCCGCCGAATATGTCCTCACGCATCCCATACATATCAGCCATGAGCTTTGCTGCCTTATAAGCAATATTTCTTTCATCACGAGGCAGATATGGTTTGTTCGAGGAAATCTCTATCGCCGCATTGTCACCGATGCTTCTTTTCGCTTTCCCTGCATATCTTTCGTTTCGAGGAATAAATCTTACAAGCACATCATCATGCAGCTCTATCTGCTGCATCACCATCGACACCTCATGATATCCGTCATCATTAAGTCCGAGCACATCGAGCGAGAGGTTGATCTTGGCATACGATTTAATGATTATCCGTTTCATTTCTATTTTTTCTTCTTTGCTCCGTTTCTTCTCTTAGGATTTGTTGTTCCCCTTTGACGAGCTTTTTCATATGCAGCTTTTCTGCCTGTGATATATGTGCTGCCCCCGTCCGAAATCGGGCGTGGTGCCTTTACTCTCTGATGATACGAATCGCTGCCCGATGTTTCTTCTTCGTCGTCATCGTCGTACATATCGAGATATTTGTTTTCCTTAGCTTCTTTCTTGGCTTTCTTTGCTGCCTGCTTAGCCTTGTTCCTTCTGTCCTCTTCGATTACTTCTTCAACCGACTTACCTGTTTCCTTGGCTACCTTGTAAGGATTTATCTTTTCTTCAACTTCTATCTCTTCTTCCTTCTTAGTCGTCTGTCTGTTGCTGAAAAGCATAATACTTGCAAACATAACAACCATGAGAAGCATATTTACCTTTGAAGCCTTTGACTGGTTGAGCGTTGTAAGCTCCACCACCGTGTCTTCGCCGAGCGTTTCACCGTTTGAGGCTGTGAATTCCTGTGAAATTGTGAGCTTATACTTCGTATTTTCGGTGATATTGTAATCATCGCTCATAACATCCGCAAGAACGAGCACCAAGCCCTCTTCCTCTTCGGAATAAACTGCGATAAGCGGCACATGATTACCCTCTTCATCCGTTATGGTAAAGCACGCATCGTTTAATTCTCTGTATTCCTTACTTGCAACATCCTGGTTGAAGTAAAGCTTTATTCCGAAATTATCGATCGCCGCATTCTTATATCCGTTCTTCGGATATGTATCTTCGAGCTCAAGCGTTGCCGCAAATGTCAAAGAGCTTGCGAGCATAACTAAAAGTAATACTATACTTAAAACTCTGCCTGCTTTTTTCATTTTAAATCTTCCTCCGATTTCTTTATCCTAAGTTCTTTAAAAAATTTTTTCATTACTTCGGAACATTCCTCCTGCATAATGCCCGTCTCAATTTCCACACGGTGATTAAGTCTGCTGTCCGACGGTATATTAAACACAGAGCCGCATGCGCCGCCTTTCGGATCCATCGTTCCGATATATACTTTTTTAAGTCTTGCCCATACCATAGCGCCGGCACACATACTGCATGGCTCGCAGGTAACATACATATTGCACCCTATAAGCCGCCAGCCGCCGAGAGTCTTTGCCGCCTCCCTTATTGCAATCATTTCGGCATGAGCTGTCGGATCCTTTAATGTCTCGGTAAGATTATGCCCACGCCCTACTACGATGCCATCCTTTTCAATTATAGCCCCGATCGGGATTTCGCCAAGCTCGAAAGCCTTATACGCTTCGGCAAGAGCTTCTGTCATAAAATTTTTCATATACCTTATAATGATACAACAAGTGCAGCTGTTTTTCAATCTTTTTTAATCCTATGCTTCCAAAATATCTCCTGTTTCCGCATCTATTGCGATGATCCAGTAGCCATATGCCTGCTTTCTGGCTTCGTCGCTTGCATTCTCCGAGATCGCATCGTACTCCTCGGCACCGATTATAGGCTGCCACAGTGTGAACCCCGATTCGCCCTCCTCCGGCTGTTCCTCACGCAAAAATCTTCCCGGCACTCCGAGATAATAAAGTCCGTCGCTCTTTCCGAATATATAATGCTTGTATTTTTCCGCAAGTGCTCTTCCTCCCGGCGACACCATCGGAAAATCCTCAAAAACGCCCATCTTCGTCCATTCCGCACCGGTAATATCATCTTTAAAGGGTATTATTCTGTCATAAAGCTCCTTGCTCGCATTGATTTTTAAACATTGTGCCGCAAGATAACTGTTGTAATACGCATTATAGCAGGCTCTTTCCGCCCGCTCTGTATTCTTCATATTATCAATATTCTCAGCGCTTCCCGTTCTCTCTGCTGTCCCTATGTTCTCTGCCTTCTCTTCTGTTTCCGTTTTTTTCATGCTTACTGCGCTTTCGGCTTCTTCGCCTATTGTTTTCATATTCTCATGCTCCGCTTTTTTGTAAAACGGCACATCGAATACACCTTTAAGCACCGGATGAAGCGGTTCAGTCTCATCCTTTGTTGACACCGCCGCTACGATCGCATATGAATAATCCGCAAGCTGATGTCCGCTTTTATCCATTGCCGACGGATCAAATCTGAAATAAGTCTCACCGCTTCCCATTCTGTTTACATTTACTGTTCCGACTATCGAGTATATGGTTTTTTCTTTCGCCGTTCCGAAAAGAATAAGCTTATAAATATATTCGTCATCCTCAAAATGCTTAAGATTGCGCACGCCTATCCTCATTGCACCACGCCCGCCGCTTGTCTCTATTTTAATATGCCCGCCGCTTCTTGTGCTCTGTCTCATCGCAAAAGCTTCGCTCTGCTCTTCGAGCATAACGAAAAATCTATCATATTTATCGTAATCCATAGCCCCTCCCGAATATTGCTTTTTTGCTTCTTTTACAGTAATATATGTAAGTAATGGGGGTAATATCTATGATTTTTGACATTATACTTATCGCAATACTTGCAGTCGCCATGGTCAAGGGCTTCCGCACCGGATTTGTGTATACATTCATACATGCAGTCGGGTGGATTCTCGCTGTCGTTATTGGGTTTGCGTGGTCGCCCAAGCTTCAAGCTTATATCATCGAGCACACTAAGCTCTATTCAAGGATTTATGACGCTTTTCTCGTCAAATTCTCGCAGTCACTTTCTTTCAGAGACGAAACCGTGGAAAACCTGCCTAAGATTATAAGAAAAATTATCGACGATACATATGCAAGCATCACTTCATCGCTTGCTCAGACCGTCACGGACATATTTTTCACAATAATGTGCTTCGTTATCGTTGTTGCTGTCGTAAAGATTGTACTGCTTTTCATCACTGCGCTTTTCTCCAAGAAAAAGTCGGACAGCGGCTTCACAAGCATCACAGACGGTATGCTCGGACTTACAGCAGGTATGCTCCAAGGCATCCTTATAATATTTTTCATTTTTGCCGTTCTCACCGTAGCAAGCGGCTTTATGGCACCTGAAATGTCCGAAAAAATAGCGAATTCCCTTACGGAATCCGCTTTTGCAAAAGATTTTTACGATAACAATCTGCTGCTTCTCGTCATCCGCAGCTTCTTGTCATAACCAAGAAAACCGATGTTTTTTGAGCATTTTGCACGCAAAGTGCATATTCTCATATTCATTACCTGAGCTTGTTCATTACAAGCTCTTTTATTTTGCCGTATGTTTCCTCCGAAAGGTCATGCTCTATCTTGCACGCATCCTCCTTGGCGGCTTTCTCGCTTACGCCGAGAATTCTCGTCAAATATTCCGTTAAAACCAAATGGCGCTCATAGACCTTTTCGGCAAGCTTGCTGCCGCTGTCTGTCAGAACAATATGCCCGAATTCGTCCATATCTATCAGTCCTGCGTCTTTCAAAATATGCATTGCTCTGCTTACACTTGGCTTGGAATATCCCAGCTTCGATGCCACATCAACGGAACGCACCGTTCCTTTTTCTTTCTTTAAAATCAGTATAGTTTCGAGATAATCTTCTCCCGATTCATAAATTCCCATCAATCTTCCTCCGAATTCTGAAATATGTAATGCTCCAAGTCAATTCAAACAATTTAACCGTTCAAAAGCTTCTCTTTAAGCGTTTCCGCTTCTTTTCTTATATCGCTGTCCGTATACTGCCACGGTCCGTACTGCTTGGTATTGTACATAGCCGATATATTCGCCATAGCAAGCGTTTCCTTTGCCGGCAGCCCCTCGCAAAGCCCGATAAGCGCCGCAGCCGTCGAACAGTTGCCGCAGCCCGTTTCGTCAATGCAGTGTTCTGCCGCAGCTGCCGCAAGGAATGTCACCTCATCCGGCGTTACTATATATGC
>CAYRZK010000003.1:0-13848 GCA_964428785.1 uncultured Oscillospiraceae bacterium
TGATTATGATGATGCCTGGGATGATTACATGATTTATGGCGGACTGCCGCAGGTTGTAGGTTTCCAGAGCGAACGACAGAAAGCAGACTACCTGAAGAACATCTTTGCAAATGTCTACCTAAAGGATGTTATTGAAAGAAATAAGATTCAGAGCGTGGATGAGATTGGCATTCTGGTTGATGTGCTTGCATCTGCAATCGGCGCACCGACCAATCCTTCAAAGATTGCCAATACCTTTGCCAGTGAGCGTCAGATGACTTACACCAATAAAACTATCTCAAACCATATTGACTATTTGGCAGATGCCTTTTTGATTTCCAAGGCAAGTCGATACGATATTAAGGGCAGAAAGTATATCGGTGCAAATCTGAAATACTACTTTACTGATCTGGGACTGAGAAATGCCCGGCTGAATTTCAGACAGCAGGAGCCTACTCATATCATGGAGAACATTGTTTATAACGAGCTGCTAATCCGTGGCTACAATGTAGATGTGGGTGTTGTGGAGATCTTCGCTAAGGACAAAGAGGGCAAGCGTGTCCGTAAGCAGCTGGAGGTTGATTTTGTGGTAAATCAAGGCAACCAGAGATACTACATCCAGGTTGCATACGATATGACTTCGGAAGAAAAGCAGACTCAGGAGTTCAATTCTCTGCGTAATATCCCGGACTCTTTCAAGAAGATTGTCATTGTAAATGGCAGTAAGAAGCCTTGGAGAAATGATGAAGGCTTTGTTATTATGGGAATGAAATATTTCCTTTTGAATGCGGATAGCTTGGAGTTTTAATAACAATGAATTGTGAGAAAGAAGGATTCAAAGGTAACGAGGTGTTGGTTATACAGCAAGAGCAGAGAAAAATCCAACGAAAGAAAATCGCAACTACAGTATCTGCCGTCCTGCTTCTTCTGTTCATCATCGCCATATACGATCAGTGGAATGAGGTGTTTTACGAATTTGGCAGAAACCTTTATAGATGGTTCAATAGATAGAATAAAGAAAGCCACGGCTGTTGTTCCAAAGTTGGAATGGCAACCGTGGCTTAAATATGCTGCGCTATCTCATTTGTTTTTGCTAGATAATCCCAAGATAGAAAATACTAATCCAATGGAACCGATTACCAAACAGAGTAGTTCCATGCCGGATGAGCAGAGATTAAGTAAGATAGCAAAGAGAAGTATAGAAATTCCTAATAAATTTTTCTGAATGTTCATTACTATGATCCCATGAAAAATTAGGAGAAATAGCTAAACTTAATATATGTTACCGGTCGGTAAATGCGACTGCCAACATACACATCGCCATTTTCACTAAATGCACAAGAGAATGCTGTTCCACCAACAGTTAGTCCAGAAAAACTTGCGCCTGCAACATTGCTGTAAACCGGATTGGACTGCCAAGAAGCACTTGAACCGCTTCCAGATACAGCTGGATGCCAAGAGATGGAAACGGCAATACCATTAACATCAATTCCCTGATTCAGAACGATATAATCACAGTTACCCGATCCATTCCACAGCGATGACTTGCCACCTTCAAAGTTGTTATTCCATGTATCGGCAGTATTTCTTTTCCATGCATAACTCATTGCATCGCCGTCGTATTTGGTATCGTTATGATATTCAGATTCGCCGGGAAGGAGAAGCCCTCTGGTATTATTGCTGGCTGCATAAACAGAATCTCCGGTTAGTTGATTGATATATTCCATTGCGGCCTGACGATATTCGGGATCTTCAACATCAAAAGAGTAAACTGTAACGCCGTTGTCATTGTACGTTTCCAAGGTGAATTCTTTCGATTCACCACTTCTGGCTTTAGAACCACTAGGTAGCAGGGATACTTTTTCGGAAGAAATCAAAGTAGCGCCGGTTTCTGTTGCAAAAGCAGTCATAGGAACAAGCAATAAAGCCACCAAAGTGAGTGCTGAGATGAAACTAATGATTTTTTTCATGGTTTTACTCCTTTCTAAATTGATTGATAAGGTCTGTTAATACGATTCCGTAATATGTGTTACGGAAACTTTCTACATCTTCATTGGAATCCCCTCCTTTATATAGTCCGTAGTTACTTTGCGAATAAAACAAAAGGCTACTTGCTGCATTTATCAATGTACTTGATCCATTATTATCCTGCGCAAATATATCTTACAGAACTCGATGCTGATGTAGAGTTTGAATATGCTACACGGGTCGGTGAGGATCTGCGATCAATTCCATATAGAGCATTTTTACCTTGTTGTTATCAGGAGCATCCAGGTACGGCATCAACGCATCGGACAAAGCTTGCATAAGCCGACTTCCAGCAAGAAAACCATGTCCAAAATCTTCAATAAGATTTGTTGCAGTCAATGCTCTTCGGCTTGAATGACGACAAGCTTCAAACACCATTTTTACACTGGCGGGAGAAAGTGGCATAATGGAGCCTGGAACAATATTCTCGCCATCTTCTGGAATATATGCAAATGCTATGGAGTCTCCATCAATGGCAATTCCCAAATAGTTTTGTACATCGATTCCTTCTACATGAGCTTTTGCGGGAATGTACCGAGATAGTTCTTCTAATGCTTCGAGAAATTTTGGACTGGTAGTACTGCCATGAAATAGCCCTACATTCTTGAACTCAATAATAATTTGATTGTAATCAGCATCGGAGCGTCCTCGCTCTGCATGAAAGTTGATTTCCAACTTGTTTTGCAATTCGGTAATCCACCCAAGACGCACTTCTTCTTCAGTCTGCCAGTCATGGCGTCTGCGATGGAGCTGATTGTATTAAATGCAGTGTGTTAATTACGGGTTGCTCCATTTTGCGTTATCAGAGTGCCATGTTGCTAAAAGTTCATTTTGTTTCAAAAAGGCTTCCCATACAGGGGATAAGAAATGCTGAATGCCGAGAACGATATTCTGAAACGAAATCTCCGGATTGCCCAATGTTTTTAGAAAATATCTCCATTTGATTTGCATATCCTCATCATCAGCCAATGCAATGATGCGTTCAAAGCTGTCCTTTTCATAAGCAGTACCACGATTCTGGAGGGTCTCCTGAATTGTGGTCTGTAGTTTCAGACCATCAAAGTCGAAGGTACGGGACAGGTAGTAAATATCATAGAAATCCTTCATGCGGCCTGTGAGTTCAAAGCGTTGCAGGATGGCGTCAAACTTCTCGGCAATGGTGCTCTCCAGAGAATAGGTAAGTATCTCCGGCTTTTCATAGCCCTCCAACTGTGTTTGGATGTTGCGTCGCTCCGGACGGGGAACGATAACATCACCAACGCCAATGTCAACATTGAAGGGAACTCGCACATTTTTTATGTAACCAGTGATCTGAGTGCTTACACCATGATACTTGCGCTGCACCGCAATAGGCTCGGTCTTGGACGCTTTGAATAAAACAAAGTCGTTTCCAGTAGGAACGGTCAAAATCTCCGCAATGATTTCATCCATACGGGCAAGGTCGTTGTTCAGACCTCGCATAAGAAAGTCTACGTCCACAGTGGCACGGCTCTCAAAGTTGGTCAGGGTGTAAATGAAAAGACCGCCTTTCAGAACAAAATTCTCAGCATATTTGGATGCTGCCAGTTTGCGTAGAAACTCCTCTTGGAAGAAGAGCTGCAGACATTGCTGATAGCTAATACCAGAGGTCTTGGCCTTGTTTTTCAATTTGGCAAGAACGGAAGCAGCTACACGGCTACCGACCTTTTTGACAACTTTAAAAATGTCATGCCCGGAGATAAGCTGACCGAAACCATCCAAATAAAAAATACGGCTGCTGACTGTAAATATATCAAGCTATATATGAAAGCCGTACCTCATGATGAAAATAACGATCTTACATGCAGCGAGAGCTTCGAAAATCAGGACGGCAACGATCAGTCCGGCATAGCAGGCGAGCGTGACGAAAACATAGCCTCAATGAACGACTTCCTCTCGCAGCTGACAATGCGCATATATAAGGTTAACGGCACCGAGCCTGCTGCCCTTATATATGAAGCTTCGCCGAATACGGCAGACACACTTACAGAAAACATATTTCTCGACACGCTTCAATCCGACGACAGTATGGAGCTGAGAGTCGAGCTTGATATTCCTCTTACACTCGGAAACGAATATGCCAATCGTGTCGGCGAAGTAGACTGGGTATTCACCGCAGAATGTTTCACATCCACGCCTAAACCAAACAAAACAACGCTTACCGTTCACAAGCTTTGGAAAGACTACGGCAGTATACGCCCCGATTCCGTGACGGTGGAGCTTCTTGAAAACGGCAAGCCGACAGGCGAGACTGCCGAGCTTAACGCAGGCAATCAGTGGAGCTATACATGGAGCGACCTGAAGCGTTCTTCTTCATGGGGCGCCGAGGAGCTGAACACTCCGTCCGACTATACGGCATCTTACAAAACAAGCGGCAATGCTCGTACTGCTGTTTTTTGCAGCCGTTTGACTTAGAAATAAATCTGCAATTAAAAAACGAACTAATAATTACTGTAAGAAATCTTTTGTTTGTTATATAATGTTTTTTATTGGGAAATAACAATACTTTCACAGAAACTTACATTTTTTAATATAACTGCAAAGGAGAACTACATGTTTCGTCTGTTATCAATCATAATTTCCTATGCATCGCTGCTTATTCTTCTGATGCCGCCGACATCAGAAGATATTATTTCAACAGCGGTGCTGTTTGTTTTCGGTATATGCCTTATCATATATGCGAAGCTTCATAAAACACCTTTTGTGAAAAATAAGCAATATTTTCTTATAGCTGCTGCCGTTCTTATTACCGCATTTCTTTCGCCCAAATTTTATAATCAATGGCTTCCCTCCTCCAAAATGATGGCAATCGCAGCCATTATACATATGCCTGTCGAAGCAATGCTTTTTATAGGTGCACTTATGCTGTCTGTATTGTCTCTATATTTCATCTGTATCGGACTACAGTTCATAATAAGTAAGGTGCATGATAGCTATAAGCAAAATAATTTGACAAGAAGCTTTCTTTTTTTCATTCCGGCATCTTTCCTGACGGTAATTTCATCTCAGGTCATGATACATGCCGGAATATTGTCTATGGGATGCCCCAAGCTCATATGGAACATCCTTGTTGTACTTACCGTAATCCTAGTTTTTTACTGCCTGCTTGGAAAAATCATGCCGGCTGTCTTTATCGGCACAGGTATATTTATGATTATCTCCACTGTAAATGTATATGTTTACCGATTCAGACAGCGTTTATTCGAACCTCTTGATATTTTTTCCATCGGAACGGCAAAAAATGTTGCCGGGAGCTACAGCCTGTTTCCCATTCCTTTCAGGCTTATCGTTTGCTGGAGTATCTATATCGTCATGCTGATGGTTTTTTGCCGTTTGCTTCAGAAAAGACAAGTCAAGCTTACTACCAAGCTGAAATGTGCGCTGCTCGGCGCCTGCGCAGCCTGCTCTGCCGCAATCTTCTTTTTTTCCGCTACCATCCCTATATCACATTGGTACAGGGATGCTGCAGGCTACAATGGGTATATTCTGAACTTTACAGCCGGATTTAGAGAGCTTTCCGTAAAAAAGCCGGATAACTACAGCACTGAGCTGATCACCGAGCTTGCCGAGCAGTATAAAACAGAGAGTGATGAGCAGGAAATCGATACATCGGAGCTGCCTCATATCATTGTTATCATGGACGAGACATTTTCAGACCTGAGCGTTGCCGGTGAATTTTCGACAAATATTGAGGTAATGCCGTTTATCTCTTCATTAAAGGATAATACCGTTTCGGGATATGCTTTGTCTTCTGTCTACGGAGGGAATACAGCCAATTCCGAATACGAATTTCTCACAGGTAATTCAATGGCATGGCTGTCTCCGAATGCCGTTCCTTATCAGCAATATATAAGCGCACCTGCTTACTCAATGGTTTCGTACCTCAAGTCATCATATAACTACAAATGTATCGCTATGCATCCGTTCCGAGCAAGCGGATGGAATCGTCCCAATGTATATGAATATTTAGGCTTTGACGAGTGCTTTTTCATTGATGATTTTCCGTCACCGCACAAATTTGTTCGTGAATATATCAGCGATCGTGAAATGTTTGAATTTGTAATTGACACATTTGAGGCGAACAAAGAAAACTCTCTGTTCATATTCGGTGTCACTATGCAAAACCACAACCCATATGACTATACCGGTGACAATTATACAAAATATATTTCGCTTGATGACTATGACGGCATGTTTCCGGATGTCGAGCAATATCTCTCGCTCATACATGAAACGGATAAGGCTGTAGAATATCTGATAACATATTTCAAGACTGTTGACGAAAAAGTAATAATCGCATTTTACGGCGATCATCAGCCGGGAATAAGCAGCACATTTTATGACGCTATCGACGAAGCACCTGATGATACTATGCCTCTCGATAAACAACAAAAACGCTATGAAGTACCGTTTTTTGTCTGGGCAAATTATGATATCGAAGAAGAATATATATCTTGCACAAGTCTGAACTATTTATCATCATATGTTTACGACGCCGCTGAGATTGCTTTGCCGCCGTACAACCGCTTTCTCCGAGCAATGGAGGGCAAAATCCCTGCTGTAAATGTAAATGGCTTTTATTCTCTCACCGATGAACGCTACCTGCCTTTTAATGAAGCAGACGGCGATGAACTGCGTCTGCTTGAACTTTATGAAGCACTGCAATATAACAGCATCTTTGATAAGAAGCATCGAAGCGAGACCTTGTTTCCGACATTGAACTAATTTAGTATAGAGCCATAAAACAAATCGAGGAAGAAGGTGAAGCCCTTCTTCCTCAAAAATATCTTATAATATTTAATTGTTCAGCTCCTCACCAATACATTATAAAGAGTCTGATTTTTGTACCTCTGCTATGCTTTAGGACCTGCATTCTTAATATTTTCAGGCATATTCGGATACTTTGCTTCAAAGTTGTCCGCAAACATCTTAGCGAGCTTCTTTGCAGCTGCATCATATGCAGCCTTATCTTCCCATGTATCACGAGGATTCATGATTTCATCCGGTACATTCGGACAGCTCTGCGGAACATCGAGATTGAATACTTCGTTATGCTTGTACTCAACATCATCAAAATCTCCGTTCAATGCTGCTGTAATCATAGCTCTTGTATATTTAAGCTTCATACGGCTTCCGAGCTTACCCTCGCCTGATGCAGGGCCGCCCGACCAGCCTGTATTAACAAGATATACCTTGGTATTGTACTTTTCGATCTTTTCGCCGAGCATCTTTGCATAGAGTGACGGATCATACGGCATGAAAGGTTCTCCGAAAAGTGTCGAGAATGTCGGCTGAGGCTCAACAACTCCACGCTCCGTACCTGCAAGCTTCGATGTAAAGCCTGTTACAAAATGATACATAGCGGCATCCTTATCGAGCTTTGCGATAGGCGGAAGTACACCGAAAGCATCTGCTGTAAGGAAGATAACTACCTTAGGAATACCGCCCACTCCCGGAATCTGAGCATTGTCAATATAATCGATAGGATATCCCACTCTTGTATTTTCTGTAAGGCTTGCATCCATGAAGTCAAGCTCTCTTGTTACAGGATCCATGATTACATTTTCAACGAGGCTTCCGAATTTAATAGCATTATAGATTTCAGGCTCGTTTTCTGCCTTGAGATTGATGCACTTAGCATAGCATCCGCCCTCAAAGTTGAAAATGCCTCTATCAGACCATCCATGTTCATCATCGCCGATGAGCTTACGGTTAGGGTCTGTCGAAAGCGTAGTCTTGCCTGTTCCGGATAATCCGAAGAATACGGCTGTTTCGCCTGTTGCCGGATCCATATTTGCGGAGCAGTGCATCGGAAGCACATCTTCCTTAGGCATGAGGTAGTTCATTACCGAGAACACGCTCTTCTTGATCTCGCCCGCATATGCACTGCCTGCGATAACGACCTCTTTCTGCTCGTAGTCAACGATTATAGCGGCTTCACTGTTGATGCCCTCTGCCTGCGGATCACACTTGTAGCCCGGCGCAACGAATATTGTGAAATCAGGCTCACCGTAATTTTCAAGCTCCTCGTCAGTCGGACGGATTAAAAGCTGATGTATAAATAAGCACTGGCTTGCCAGCTCACAGATAATGCGGAATTTCTTCTGATTTACTTTATCCGCACCTGCAAATCCGTCAAATACAAATACTTCACGGTTCTGCATATAAGCTGCCATCTTGCTCTTGATTGATTCGTATTTTTCCCTGGAAATCGGACGGTTTACCTTACCCCAAGCAATTTCATCATGTACGCCATCTGTATCAACGATAAACTTATCGTCAGGCGAACGGCCTGTATATTTGCCTGTTTCTACCACAAGAGCTCCCGTGTTTGACAAAGCGCCCTCGCCTCTTTCGAGTGCAATTTCTGTTAATTCTGCGGGTGTAAGGTTTCTGTAAACCGTGATAGGATTGATAATTCCCATCTTCTTCAATACCGCTGTTTCCACTTTAGTACCTCCAAATTGTGTTCGTTGTATTATACTTCCGAAATGCGCCACAGCTTATCAAGTCGTTATCCTTATATAATGTCGTATGAAACGGCAAATCCTCTGTTTTTCGATATATCATTGCCGTTCTTTACATATGCTGCAAAATGTGCGCATTCTTTTTTATTATATACCCACGAATTTCAAAAATCCACATATGTATTGAAGTTTCCTGTTTATTCTTGTTTTTTGGTGATTTCCACGATTTCTTAACGGCAAGGCAGTAATTCACATGCTCAAATACTTTTAATCCGCACAGGCTATGTCGATGATGTGGACTAAGAAAAAATGCCCATATTTACCTATTTGATAGTTGCCTGTATCCGGCAATGCAAGGTTAGGGATGAAATAATCGCCCACTTGACGGTATGTACCGCCCATTTCCTCAAACCGTGCATCGTCCGGATATAGAGATTTCATAACATTTTAGCTCCTTTCTGCGTTGAACTTCAGCAGTTATAAGGCTTTTTAACTCCGTTCGCCATTAAGTATAATCTCAAGCTTGCATAATCATCTGTTTAATATATGCGAAAAGGAGCGGTCGTAAGCAACCGTAAAAAAAATACGGTTGCTTTTTTGCAACCGATAACATATAATTTTAATTAAATAGTGCGAGGAGGGTTTGCTGTGAAAGAGAATAGAACATTAGAATTTAAAGAAACCGTAACCAATATGTTTTTGAAAACTGTAAGTGCGTTTGCTAATTATCACGATGGACAGATTATTTTCGGTGTTAATGATGCCGGAAAAATAACGGGTATCGAAGATATTGTTCAAACAAGCCTTGATATTGAAAATAAGATTAATGATTCAATTCGTCCTCAACCGGAATATGATATTAAGGATGGCGAAGATGGAACAATAGTACTGACTGTATATGCCGGGTCAGCAAAACCATATATGTACAAATCGAAAGCATACAAGAGAAATGATACAGCAACAATCGAAGTCGACAATATTGAACTGACTAGGTTAATACTGGAAGGAAGTAATCGCAACTATGAAGAATTACCATCGCTTGATCATGCTTTCACATTTAAAGTTCTCGAGGAGAAGTTAGCAAATGTTGCAGGGGTTGAATCCTGTGATCTTAATGTGCTCAAAACATTAAACCTATATTCGGATAAGGACGGCTTTAATATTGCGGCTGAGCTACTAGCGGATACTAATCGTTACCCAGGAATAGATGTTGGGAAGTTCGGCGAATCAATAAGTATTATTCAGAAGAGAAAAACCTTCGAAAACATTTCGATTCTGTCCGTATATGATGCTGTATATGAAATGTACAGGGATTACTATCAGTACGAAGTAATCGAAGGTGCTTTTAGAGAGACGAAAGCTTCTATTCCTGACGCTGCTTTTAGAGAAGCTGTTGCAAATGCTCTTATACATCGTGTCTGGGATGTAAAGGACCAGATAAGGGTTCTTATGTTTGATGACAAGATTGAGATTCATTCGCCGGGAGGTCTTTTGCCGGGGTTATCTGAAGAAGAATACCTCGCCGGAAGTTATTCGAAATTAAGAAATCCTATCATCAGTAATGTTTTCTACAGACTTAAAATCGTTGAAATTTTCGGCACAGGTATTCGTAGAATCAAGGAAGCATACAAGAACAGCATCTCACAGCCGGCATTTGAAATCTTTGATAATTCTATCAAGGTAACATTACCTGTTGTAAAAGAAATTACTTCTCTCAGCTTTGATGAAGCCATGGTATATAATTTGCTTAGTAAAGAAACCGGAGCTTCAATTGGAGCAATTATGGAGAAAGTGCCCTTTGGCAAATCAAAAATCAGAAAGGTGTTGCAATCGTTGATTGTTCAAGAGTATATTTCTGTAACAGGCAATGGACGAGGAACAAGGTATTATAAGCGTTAATTGTGTGAGAATAACATTAAGTAAATGCGTATATAACAAATGCCGCCTGATAAATTACAGGCAGCATTTGAACGCTGGACATATTTTATTCTGTTGTTGAGAGGATATCGCTGCCGCTGTTTCTGTCCACCTGGCTTACTTTCATCCTTGCGGCATCCTCTTCATCCACATTTTCAAGAAGTCCGAGCACCGTCGGGCCGAGATATATCGTTTCGAGCACCTTGCCGTCTATCGATATCCTGCTCTGCTCCGTAAAGTTCTCGCCCTTGATATACAGCTTTCCGCCGATCTCAACGATTCCCGTCACCTTGATATCACGGATGCCCATGCGAAGCTCCGTCCTTTCAAACGAATTTTCCCCATCATAAAGATATCTGTTTCCGTAAAGCATATCATATTCGAGTGCTTTAAGATCCTGCATATATGTATCGCTGTCCCGATAATTTTTGTGATATATCGACATCGTGCCGACCGTCAAGCCGAGACGCTCACAGACCTCTGCTCCGAGCTGATATGTTGCAAGGTCTTTATCTATCTTCTGCATATCAAAATTGCTGTATATTATGTATTCCGTCTTGTAAAGATCGCCCGATACAAGCTCCTCCTCCGTCATATCAAGCGCCGGAAGATGATCGCCGTACATTACAAGGACTGTTTTTTCGTTACGCTTCGCAAGCGCTTCCGTCAGGTCGTGCACAAATTCGTCCATCTCATAAAGCTGATTGACATAATATTCATACTGCCATTTCAGCTCCTCCGTCGGCGCCTTTGTCACAGTGATACGAGGATTTTGAAGCGTCTGCTTGCTCGGATATTTGCCATGTCCCTGCACGGAAATGGTATATATATAGTCTCTTGTTTCCGTCGAATCGAGAGCCGTAATAATTTCGTCGATAAGCACATGGTCTTTTGCCCAGTTTTTAGGTGTTTTTATAACATTGCTCATGTATTCGAGGCTTGTGAATGTGTCAAAGCCGAGATTGGCAAAGACTTCGTTACGCATATAAAATGCGCCTCTGTGATTGTGAATAGCATGTGTACTGTAGCCGAGATTTTTAAAATTGTAAGGGTAGCTTTCGACAGTTGTTTTGCCGAGAATACTCTTATACGGATATTCGCCCGGTCCGAAGAATTTCACCGACATGCCGCATATCGTTTCAAATTCGGTATTTGCCGTGCCTGCTCCGACAGACGGCACTGTGAGATATCCCGTCGAATATTTTTCCTGAAGCTCATTCCAGTAAGGCGTCGCCTCCTGCGAAAGCTCAATGCTGTTTATAAGCTCCGGATCAATGAACGATTCGAGCTGTAAGAATATGATGTTCGGCATCGTTTTCGCCGCTGCATTTTCGCCGTCCGCAGCTGCCAGTGTTCGTATCTCTTCAAGCTCTTTTTCAGTAAATATTCCCTCTATGCTTTCCTTGGAATAATTTATCGGTCTCGAAACGCCCGTATTGAGCCAGGTATTGATAAAGCAGTATGGTACGCCGTTATCTCTGTAGGCATATGCCAGATTACCGAAAAAGGTGTCGAGCATACCTAATTTCGTACCTCCGAATGTCACGCCCGCAAATATCACGGCAATCATTGCCAAAGCCGCAAGGTTCCTGCGGCGATTGAGTTCCTTTTTCTTGGGCGCACGGCGCAATATCATGAAAAGCACTATAACCGCTACAAATATTGCAATGCCTACAACGATAATCTGCCCGACATTGAGATAGTTCGTAATAATCGTCATGCCGTCCTCAAGGTTGGCAAGGTCTTTTACCGTAAACGGCGTCATCCTGTTAGCCAATATAACACCGTTCACAATACCGATGGTCAGCCAAAAACATGACATGAGAAATATATAAATAATACGGCGTTTGAAAATTATCGCCGGTGCAAGCATCACAAATATCAGGAAAACATTATATGCAAACACAAGCGGGCGGCTCACCATAAATTTTAAGGCTTCAAGTGCCGAATGGCGTGCACATGCTTCTATCGTAAAATTAAGAATAAGCGCTATCACGCCGCACACGGCAAGGCAGTATACCTTATGCTTTTCAAAGAAATCTGCAATGCCTGCTTTTACGGTATCGGTCTTGCTTTTAATTCGGCTGCCTGCTTTTCTGATTTTATTCAATTTTATTTTTCCGGTTCTGTTCTTAATCTCGTCCGTCATCGTTATCCCTTATATCACCTTTATCATTTGTATTTTTCTTATTTGGTTGTTTACCTTTTTCTTCTGTTCACCGCATTGGCGAGGTCTGCAAACTCCGTAAGCGTAAGCGTTTCCGCACGCCTTATCGAATCGATGCCGGCTTCTTCGAGAGCCGCCGCCACCTCTTCCTTGGAGAGTCCGCATACACCGGTGATGGAATTGAGAAGCGTTTTTCTTCTCTGCCCGAAGCCGCCCTTGACACATGCAAAAAATACGCTTTCATCGTCAAGCTCCACCGGTCTCTCTTCTCTTATATCGAGCCTGAGCACCGCCGAGTCTACCTTTGGCTGAGGATAAAAAACATCACGAGGCACTTTTGCCACATCGACTACCGTGCAGTAATACTGTACGGCAACCGAAAGTGCTCCGTAAGCCTTGCTGCCGGGCGCAGCCTTGATGCGGTCGGCGACTTCTTTCTGCATCATTATCGTAATGCTGTCCGCCGGCGCTCTGTCCTCAAGGATTTTCATGATAATCGGCGTTGTAATATAATAAGGCAGATTACCTATGATCTTAACGCCCTCTCTTCTTTGACTTCCTATTTTATCATGTTGTTCCAACAAATTCACCAGATCTGTCTTGAGAAAATCGCAGTTAATTATCTCAACATTATCAAACTCGGCAAGATTTTCGTTTAAAATCGGTATGAGGTTGCTGTCGATCTCCACCGCAAGCACCTTGCCCGCAAGCTGCGCAGCTTCATATGTAAGCACACCGAGTCCGGGACCTATTTCGATAACAAGGTCTTTTTCACCTATATCTGCGGCATCTATAATCCTATCTATAATATTCTTATCCGTAAGGAAATTTTGTCCGAGGCTCTTGGATATTTTAAATTCATATCTCTCTTTTATTTCTTTAATCGTTGATGGTGCGTATAGCTTCATTGTATTCCTCTCTTGTAATTCCGTAGCGATTGAGCTTGTCCGCCAATGCGGCGGCGCTGCCGTAGCCTATGCCGAGCATTTTTCCGAGCTTTTCACGCTTTTCCTTGGAGCCTGTCCCGCCCGCAAGCCCGTCTTTTATCAGCTCTGTCGCCGTAAATTCCGTTCGCTTTTCTCTGTATGAGGCATGTGCCTTGCCGAGCGCTTCGAGAATTGCCTCAGGCTCTGCATTTTCAATGCCGATATCGCCCTTTTTCGTCGCTTCCTTTCTCGCAAGAAACGCTTCCTTGGCATTCGGAAACTTCGCTTTGATACGGCGGCGGATTTCGTTACCGGAATAATCCGGATCGGTAAATATTATTATGCC
>CAYRZK010000004.1:0-13110 GCA_964428785.1 uncultured Oscillospiraceae bacterium
GAGGAATATTGCAGAAATCTGCTCGAAACCCTCTTTCTTTGCAACAGAAGCAAAGTAAGTGTATTTGTTCCTTGCCATGGACTCTCCGGCAAATGCAGCTTCAAGGTTCTTTTCTGTTTGAGTGCCGGCATATTTATTCGTAGCAGGCTCGGTCTCAGCTTGAACGATTTCTTCAAGCTTGTCACCGCCGAGACCGCAGAGCGGGCATATAGGCTGTGCATCCTCCGATTCAAAAACTTCTCCGCATATTAAACATTTATATTTTTTCATTTCGATTACCTCCGGTTGATTTTATACAGTGTGTGAAGAAAATAAATATCTATCATATCTACAGTATACCCAAATAATAGAAAAAAATCACATATAAATATAATATAAGGACAATCTGGTTATATGAAAATTAAAATTAAACTGGATATTTAGATATCCAGTTTGCGGTGCTAAAATATGAAAAAAGAAAAGGAAAAGCTTTGCGTAAGCTTTTGCGACAAGGTATATTACCAACATTCCGGAACAGTTGGAAAAAATAATCCCATATATATGGGTGAAACATAAAGCTGAAAGAAGGTTGAGATTATGGATAATAAAACAAATAAGCTGGT
This sequence comes from uncultured Oscillospiraceae bacterium, assembly GCA_964428785.1. GTDB lineage: Bacteria > Bacillota > Clostridia > Peptostreptococcales > Anaerovoracaceae > QAKD01. The sequence goes on from CAYRZK010000004.1 coordinate 603, forward strand.
AATGACTGCGCTTATGATGGCGCTTACTATTGTGGCAACATTGTTTGTGCGTGTGCCGATTCCGTTCACACAGGGGTATGTTCATATAGGCGATACGATGGTATTTATGTCGGCGCTCGTGCTTGGGCGTAAATACGGTGTGGCGGCAGCAGGAGTAGGCGCTGCGCTGGCTGATGTTATAGGAGCATTTGCGGCATGGGCTCCGTGGACTTTTGTAATAAAGTCGGCGATGGTACTGATTCTCGGCACTGTAGCTGATAATATTGATAAGAAGAAAGATAAGCAGAGCCCGATTGCGGCAAGAGTTGAGCTTGTCATGGGGATGATCGCAGCAGGTGCGGTAATGACGGTAGGCTACTGGGTTGCAGAGGGCGTTATGTACGGCAATTATGTAACGGCAGCGCTCGGAATTCCATGGAACATCGGACAGTTTGCCGTAGGCATGGTGCTTGCGATGGTGCTTCAGGAGGTTCTCTGCAAGACGCAGCTCAAGACGGTATTCACATACCATATATAAATGCGAAGCGGACAAATAATTAAGCTTGCGCAAATTTTCAAAAATGAAGAAGGTCAGCGATGCCGCAGGTTAATAGGGCAGTATAGAAAACTAATTGCATCTGTGGCATTGCAAAGGGAAGAAATAAGGCTTTGACTGTAAAAAGGTCAGAGCCTTTTTCTATTACAAAGCATTTGTCTTAAATGCTGAATAGCCTTCGTAATAATAACTGCGGTCAATGCCTTTCATATAAACCTCTCGGTCATCTACTTTATCGGCTAATGTCTGTTTTAATATATGCTTTATATGCTTGATTATTCATTCTGAGAGCTTGCGGCTCCGAGTTTTTGGCTGTCTATATGGCATGGAGCGTATGGAAATTTAATATTCATCAACGATTTCTCGGACAAGCTCGATAAACTGCACCACCTTATCCGAAGGATTTGCCTTATATATGAAACCGTAAGATACCTCAGCATCTTCAAAGGGAATTGCGACTACAAGGGGGGGTAGAGCTTCATATTGGATTCTGCATCAATAAGTATGCATGAGCCGTTTGAACATTCGTCATACAGCTTGCCGGTATAATATTCATGTTCAACAATCATTGTGTCGTCAGACTCGTTTTTGAGGAGCTGCTTTATTCTTTGAATAGTCGGCTCATCGGTGCTGTACGGTATATGTATTGTTTCGCCGGAAAGATCGGAGGTACTTAATTGTTTCTCGCCGGAGAGGCGGTGATTTATGGAAAGAATACAGCAAACCGGCACGCTTTTGATTTTGAGCGCACTGTATTCATTGCAGTAATATCGAAGAAGATTCTCGCTGTATGTATCAAGTATAACATCCGTCTGTTCATCCAATCTTTTGCCATGAACAAAATGTTCATTCGTGGAAATGCCGGCAGCGACTTTTTCAAAATGCATTCTTGGGTTTCTCAGCTTGACTTCTTTTAGGATTTTTGACACCTCCGAATATGCAATATTTGCTGGGATAGCCATTCTGATTTTAAGAGTATCGGAGGAGGACTCCGCTATTACTCTCTGCTGCGCATCCTCACATAGCTTCAATATTTTAACAGCTTCTTCATAAAGAATCCTGCCCGCAGGTGTGATAAAACTGCCTTTGTTGCTTCTTTCAAACAGTTTAATTCCATCAAGCTCTTTTTCCAGATTATCGATTTGTTTCATAACTGCGTTTGTTGAGAGAAAAGCTTCTTCGGCATATCTGGTAAAGCTTCCAAGCTCGGCAACTTTTACGAATGTCTTTAAATGGGTTAAATTATACATATCGTTTCTCCCGAATCATGCAATGGTATTAAGTAAATTGTACAATATTTCAGCTCGCATTTGCAATAAAATTCAGAATATTGCGTCACAAAAAAGCTCACGAGTTTCTAACAAAACATAAAATATACAGAATATTTAAAATATTATAGAATGATGCCACGGATAAAAGCATATTTTATCGTGTGTGAAAATCGCAATGTTTTTTAGAAGGAGGTACATTATGCAGAAGCAGACACCTTTAAAGAAATGGCTTATGCTCATTTCTCTGGGGTTCATGGGAGGCACATTCTATATGTCAGCGTATGTCGGTGCAACATATTACACGCAGCTTCTTACAGCCCTTAACATGACCAATACTCAGTACGGTCTTGCGTCAACAATCGTAAACCCGATTGGAATTATACTTATTATTCCGGGTGCTTTTTTGGGTGACAAGTTCGATGCTAAAAAGACGCTTGTATTCAGTATCGGTGCACAGTCAATTCTCAATCTATCGTGGCCTATCTGGGTACACAGCTTTGTAGCATATGTTGCATGGAATGTTATTTATTCTTTAATTACGATGGCTTATTGGGGAGCGCTCATTAAGTACATCAACAACCTCGACGGAGAGGATTCGGCAGGAAGCTCGTTCACAACATATTACCTCATCAATGGTATTTCGGGCGCTGTAGGCTCGTTTATTCCTCTTTGGGTAGCGGATTCAATGAATGCGGGCATCGGAACGATCGTGCTTATTGAAGGTATCATTACATCGATCGCAACAATTCTTGTATTCTTCTTCCTTGAAGATGAAAAGCAGCTTGCGAACAGAGGTATTTACCTCAAGGGTGATGAACCTATTCAGGTTAAGCACATCTTCTATCTGCTCAAATATCCGGGCTTCTGGATGATGTTCTTTGCTTACGGCTTCGGTGTTTCGTTCTACAACTACATTTCATATTTAACACCTTATCTTACATCGGTATACGATATGAGTCCAAGCCTTTCGTCAGCTCTTGCTATAATCCGTCAGTACGGCGTAAACCTTGTAGCTCCTATAGGCGGATATATCTGCGATAAGGTTCTCAAGGCTACATATAAGTGGTATATTGTCGGATTTGCAATCCTCGCTGTTATGTTTGGAGCTATGACAATAATGTTCAATGAGAACACAAATGTACTCGTTGTAGGTATATATACGATACTTCTCGCTTCAATGGTAATGATGCTTTATACTACAATCTGGTCGGTAATGAGAGAGCTTCATGTTCCTACTATGGTAACTGCAACACTTTCGGGTATTGCTACAATTTCGGAGCGTGTGATCGGAATGTTCATACCGGTACTCTTCGGAAGATTTATGGATACGATGGAACCTCTCAAGGCATTCAACAGCATATTCTTAGTGATGGTAGCGATAGCTATCTGCGGACTTCTCAACGGTCTTTGGATCGGAAGCCATCACAAGAAGTGCCTTGCAGGCTTAAGATCATTTGAAAAGATGACAGGAATGAAAGGCACAGAGGAAGCATAAAAACAAACGATTTGGTTTAGGCATAGCTTAGAAGTTCACTTGCCTGCTAAAGTGTTTATAAAAAATACAAGTGTGGTCTATTATATTGACATCGGAAGAAAGCAAGGGACTGTTTTAAGTGTGCACATATTTCAAAGAGCAAGAAAGTCGGCTGAGTCGATTGGATTTTCAGCGGTAGACAATCTTGCTGCAATAGGGATATTGCAAGTGATATGTCCTAGATAATAAAAAGGCTCGCAGCTGATTTCGGCTCCGAGCCTTTTGCATTTCATATTCAATGGACGATATAGTAATCTCAATTTCGTAAAAGCTACGCTCGTCAGGATTCTTAATGCGCACGAGCGGTAGATAGTGTGCCATGAAAGTGTAAACGGCATATTTATTTTGGTATACGGCGAACTGTACCGCAAGTGTAAAAATGAATGTAAGCAGAGCTTCGGAGCAAGGTTGTCTGTCGTTAGAAATATCATTCAAAGCCTACTGTAAAAATAAGCCCGATAATGCCGAATTTCGGGATGCAAAAATTTACATTTGAATAAACAGATAAAGTGCTTGAACATGCGTTCTCTGAGTGATAAAATAAGAACATAAGTTTGCATAAGCTGCCAATGCACAAGAGAGACAGCTCATGCTTTGCGGAAGTGAGGGATGCGGAGTGAAGGACATTTATGAGAAGCTCAGGATTTTGGCTGACAGCGCCAAATACGATGTTTCGTGCTCGACAAGCGGTGTGGGAAGAAATAATAACAGAAGCATCGGCAATGCACTTGACTGTGGGATATGCCATTCATGGTCGGCGGACGGCAGGTGCATATCTCTTTTGAAGGTTCTTTTTACAAATAAATGTGTTTTTGATTGCAAATATTGTGTGAACAGAAGAAGCGTCGAGTGTGAGCGGGCATCGTTTGAGCCGGAGGAGCTTGTGAAGCTTACGATGGAATTCTATCGACGTAATTATATTGAAGGATTGTTTTTGTCATCGGGTGTGGAGGTTTCGCCTGATTATACTTCCGAAAGGATTTTGCGAGCATTGAGGATGCTGCGTGACGAGCAGGGATTCGCCGGATATATACATGCCAAAATCATTCCGGGAACATCGCCGGAGCTTGTGGAGCAGATCGGGCTTGTTGCAGACAGAGTATCGGTAAATGCAGAGCTTCCAACCGAAAAAAGCCTGTCGATGTTTGCGCCGCAGAAGAAGCCGAAGGCTATTTTCACGCCGATGAAGCAGATAACAAATACGCTTATCGAGAGACATGCGCTTAAAGGGCCGGGGACGATGTTTGAAAATGACAGAACGGCGTTTCTTACACCGGTAGACGGTGGCTTCGCACTTGCTGATACCGGCGATGCATCGCCGCTTCGGAGTATCGGAATTAAAAATGAAAAGGATTCACCGTATGCGGAGCAGAAGATTGCGGCGCTTTCGCTTGCAGACGGCGGCGACAGTATACCGTATTTGAGCGGTGCACAGAAGCGTGAGCTTGCGAGCGTGCGCAAGCAGGGTATTTTTGCACCGGCAGGGCAAACAACGCAAATGATTATCGGAGCGGGAGACGAGACGGACAGGCAGATAATAAAGGTCTCGGAGAATATATACCGTACCTTTAAAGCCAAGCGTGTGTATTTCAGCGCATATGTGCCGGTAAGTGATTCACCGTTGCTGCCGCCGCCGGGTACGCCAGTGCCGCTTACAAGAGAGCATAGAATATATCAGGCGGATTGGCTTTTGCGTTTTTACGGATTTCGTGCCGACGAAATATTGGACGACAGCCATCCGTATCTCGATCCGCTGCTTGATCCGAAAGTGTCATGGGCGATACGCCATATCGAGAGGTTTCCCGTAGAGGTGAACAAGGCACCGCTTGACGAGCTGCTCCGGATACCGGGGATAGGCACGGTTACAGCACACAGAATATTGCGTCAGCGCAGGGTGGCGGCGGTCAAGTATGAGGAACTCAAGAAAATGGGGGCGGTGCTTAAACGAGCCAAATATTTTCTTACATGTTCCGGAAGATATTACGGCAATGTTCCGGAATTTGATCCTGTGCGTGTTCGGCTTGAGCTGCTTGGAATTGCGGATGAAGAGCAGCTGTCGTTCTTTGAGACGGGGACGGAAATGGTGGCAGCCGGGCAAAATCCGTGGAAAGGAATCAGATAAGTGTGTTTATATCATATAGTACAACAATACGACGAATTGCGATGAATGATTGCTTACGATGAATGGAGTGAATGAGCGTGGCGGAATATATCTATGATGGGAGCTTTGAGGGCTTCCTGTGCTGTGTTTATGCACATTATTATGACGAAAAAGCGATATCGGTAGCAAAAAAAGGTGATGATATTCAGCAAATGTTTTTTACATCGCAGGTAGAAGTTAAGACTGATGAATGCAAGGCTATGAGAGTATACCGGGCGATTAAAGAGAAAATTTCCGAGTATGATTTACGGAGAGTATATCTTATTTTTCTGTGTGACGCACCCGGTATGGAGATGGTGCTTTTGAACTATATAGTGTTTGGCTTCAAAAAAGGGAGAAAGGCATCGAGCTTTCACGGATATCCTGCGGTAAGGGATGCTGAGCTTCTTGAAAAGAGGGTGACGAGAGAGCAGGACAAGCTGCGTGGACTGCTCAGATTTTCGGTGCTTGAGGGAAATATTCTTTATGCGCAGATGGAGCCGGATAATAATATTTTGGAGCTGCTTGCTCCGCATTTTAGCGACAGATATAAGAACGAATCGTTTATAATTCACGACCTGAAGCGCAGCCGTGCAGTTGTTGCGAGCGGCGGCAGCTGGTATATCTGTGATTTTAATCCCGGAGATATACCGAAGCTCAGCGATGATGAAGAAAAATACAGGCGCTTGTGGCGTAAATATTTTGATACTACAGCGATTAAAGAGCGTACCAATCTGCGCTGTCAAAGACAGTATATGCCGTATCGATACTGGAAGCATCTTACAGAATGTGATACAATGGTATAGCAAGGAGGGCTTGTTATGGACGAAAGAGTAAAAAAGCTTATTGACAAAAGTAAAAAAGTAGTGTTTTTCGGCGGTGCCGGGGTATCGACAGAAAGCAATATTCCCGATTTCAGATCTGAATCGGGGCTGTATACTGCGATGAACAAATACGGACGCTCACCGGAGGAGATGCTGTCACATTCGTTTTATTTGAGCAATACCGAACTTTTTTATGACTATTATAAAAACAATCTCATATATAGGGATGCACAGCCGAACAAAGCGCATATTGCACTTGCAAGGCTTGAAGAAGAGGGCAAGCTGCTATCGGTAATCACGCAGAATATAGATGGGCTGCATCAGAAAGCCGGAAGCAAGCGTGTACATGAGCTGCACGGCTCGGTGCTCAGAAATTACTGCACTAAATGTCATGCCTTTTACGATATTGAATATATAATGAATTCGGATAATTGCAGCGGCAGTAACGGGCTCGTTCCGAGATGTGAAAAGTGTAACGGAATAGTGAAGCCGGATGTCGTGCTGTATGAGGAGTCGCTCAATATGCAGGTGATGAATGATGCCGTAAGTGATATTGAAGAGGCAGATCTTTTGATAATCGGCGGCACTTCGCTTGTTGTTTATCCTGCAGCCGGTTTCATAAGATATTTCAAAGGTGACAATATCATACTTATAAATAAGAGCGAAACGAGCTTTGACGACAGAGCGGATCTTGTAATTCACGACTCGATAGGCAGTGTTTTGGGTGACTGATAGTGATGAAATACGCAATGTGAGCAAAAAATCTGAAAATAAGTCAAAAAAGTTGTTAAATCTTTAACATTTTTCGTCAAAAGGTATTGCAATAATTTTTCTATATGTTATGATGTAAATACATCTTAAATAATGTAGATATTTAATTTACAATTTAAAAATAATATGTTTCTAGGAGGATTTAAAAATGAGAGAAGTTGTAATCGTTGGTGCAGCTAGAACAGCTATCGGAAGCTTCGGCGGAACTTTAAAGGGTGTTCCGGCAGCTACACTTGGTGCAATTGCAGTTAAGGAAGCTATCAAGAGAGCAGGAATCACACCTGATATGGTAGAAGAAGTTATCATGGGTAACGTACTTCAGGCTGGTCTCGGACAGAACGTTGCAAGACAGATTTCAATCGAAGCTGGAATTCCACAGGAAGTTCCTTCAATGACTCTTAACAAGGTTTGCGGTTCAGGTCTCAGAGCTGTAGAACTTGCTGCTCAGATCATCAAGGCTGGCGATGCTGATATCGTAGTTGCAGGCGGAGCAGAAAACATGTCAGCTTCACCTTACGTAGTTCCTGCTGCAAGATGGGGAGCAAGAATGGGCGACAGCAAGCTCGTTGACGTAATGATCAGAGACGGTCTTTCAGATGCTTTCTCAGGCGTACATATGGGTATCACTGCTGAAAACATCGTTGATCAGTGGGGACTCACAAGAGAAGAACTCGACGCTTTCGCTGCAAATTCACAGCAGAAGGCTGAAGCTGCACAGGCTGCAGGAAAGTTCGACGAAGAAATCGTTCCAGTAGAAATCCCTCAGAAGAAGGGCGATCCTATCGTATTCGCTAAGGACGAATATCCAAAGGCTGGTCAGACAGCAGAAGGTCTTGCTAAGCTTAAGCCAGCATTTAAGAAGGACGGTATCGTAACAGCTGCTAACGCTTCAGGAATCAACGATTCAGGTGCTGCAGTAGTAGTAATGTCAAAGGAAAAGGCTGACGAACTCGGACTTACTCCAATGGCTACAATCAAATCATATGCATCAGCAGGTGTTGACCCTCAGATCATGGGTATCGGTCCTGTTCCTGCAACAAGAAAGGCTCTTGAAAAGGCTGGAATGACAGTTGACGATCTCGACCTCATCGAAGCTAACGAAGCATTCGCTGCACAGTCAGTAGCAGTAGGTAAGGAACTCGGATTTGATTTAAGCAAGCTCAATGTAAACGGTGGAGCTATCGCTCTTGGTCACCCAATCGGATCATCAGGCTGCAGAATCCTCATCACTCTCCTCTATGAAATGAAGAGAAGAGACGCTAAGACTGGTCTTGCTACACTCTGCATCGGTGGCGGACAGGGAACAGCTCTTATCGTAGAAAGATAATTATAGAAATATATTTTTCAAAAGATAAACGAAAGCTCTCGGCAATGCCGAGAGCTTTTTGGATCTATCAGGGCGCTTTGTCAAATCCTGTTTTTCCTTTCACGAAAACACATGCTGATGTCTTATTGTTTTGCACCGTACCGATACATTTGACAAAGAGCCTTTATTGTTTTGCACTATACAAGCACATTTAGTATAGAACCTATTACAGAATAAGGAAAAGAGCCGAAAAGAAGCTTTAAAATTTCAGAAGAGTGAAAATATCTTTTACTTCCGATTGTATTAAATTAACCGCTGTGGTATAATGCAGATAAGATTTTTTGGAGGTAAAAAAATGGCAGAATCCAATAATTTCATCCACAATATTATAGATAACGACCTTGAGACAGGTAAATACGGAGACAAAGTTTATACTCGTTTCCCACCGGAGCCTAACGGATATCTTCATATCGGACATGCAAAGTCGATATGCCTTAACTTCTCGACGGCAAAAAAATACGGCGGAAAATGCAATCTCAGGTATGACGACACAAATCCCGTAAAAGAGGATATGGAATATATCAATGCCATCGAAGCTGATGTGAGGTGGCTCGGCTGGGAATGGGATAAGAGGCTTTGGGCTTCAGAATATTTCCAGACAATGTATGACGGAGCGGTAGAGCTTATTAAGAAAGGCAAGGCATTCGTATGTGACCTCACTGCCGACGAAATCAAGGAATATCGTGGTACGCTTACGGAGCCCGGCAAGGAATCACCTTACAGAAACAGGAGCATAGAGGAAAATCTCAAGCTCTTTGAAGAAATGAAAGCCGGCAAATATGCCGATGGAGAAAAGGTGCTTCGTGCCAAGATAGATATGTCATCGCCTAATATCAACATGAGAGATCCGGTTATTTACAGAATCGTTCATGCAACGCATCATAATACGGGCGATGAATGGTGTATTTATCCGATGTACGACTATGCGCATCCTATCGAGGATGCGATCGAGGGCATCACACATTCTATATGCACGCTCGAATTTGAAGATCACAGACCGCTTTATGACTGGGTGCTTCGTGAGATAGGCTGGTGGGAGACTCCGCCGCAGCAGATTGAATTTGCAAGACTGAATCTTACGAATACGGTTATGAGTAAGAGATATTTAAAGGCACTCGTTGATGAGGGCGCTGTCGATGGCTGGGATGATCCGAGAATGCCGACGATCGCCGGCATCAGACGCCGTGGATATACGCCGGAGGCTGTGCGTGACTTCTGTGAGAAGATCGGCGTAGCTAAGGCAAACAGTACAGTCGAAGTATCGCTGCTCGAAGCATGTGTGCGTGATGACCTTAAAGAACGGGTAATGTCAAGGAATGTTGTTGAACATCCTATAAAGGTAATCATCACCAACTATCCTGAGGGTCAGACTGAAATGATGGAAATCGAAAACAGCGCAGTAGTGCCTGAAATGGGTACTCGTACAGTGCCGTTCTCAAGAGAACTATGGGTAGACGGCGAGGACTTTATGGAGATCCCGGAAAAGAAATATTTCAGATTATTCCCGGGCAATGAAGTAAGATTTAAGGGTGCATATTTTATTACATGCAATGAGGTCGTAAAGAACGACGATGGCTCTGTTAAGGAGCTGCTCTGCACATATGATCCGGAAACAAAATCAGGTTCGGGCTTTGAGGGCCGTAAGGTTAAGGGCACTATCCACTGGGTAGACGCAAAGACAGCAGTGCCTATCACAATCAGAAACTATAATTATCTGATGATTCCGGGCGAGGACGGCAAGAATGTGCTCAATCCGGATTCCGTGGAAATAACAACGGGCTATGCCGAGCCTTCAATAAAAGATGCAAACGCAGGCGATAGATTCCAGTTCTTCAGACATGGATATTATATTGCTGACGCAAAGCTCTTCTCAAAGGACAATCTCGTATTTAACAGAATCGTAGACCTTAAGAGCTCATATAAGGCAAAATAGCAAGGATGATCCGTGGGAAGCTGCTTCTCACGGATTTTTTAGGAGGAAAGTATGAATTACAACGAAGTGCTCAAGGAAGCAAGAACATGTATAGGAGAACTTTGCAAGGCATGTCCGGTATGTGACGGAAGGGCTTGCGGAAACAGTATTCCGGGTCCGGGTGCTAAGGGTGCAGGCGATACGGCTATCAGAAACTATCAAAAATGGCAGGAAATCAGAGTTAATATGGACACGATATGCGAAAACAGAGAAGCAGACACGAAGATAAGCATGTTCGGAAGAGCTTTTGAGCTGCCGCTTTTTGCAGGCCCGGTAGGCGCAGTGAATCTGCATTACAGCCCGAAATATAATGATGTTACATATAACGATGTGCTCGTAAAAGCCTGTGCGCAGGCAGGAATTATGGCATTTACCGGAGACGGTACAGATCCGACTGTAATGGAGGGAGCAACGCAGGCAATAGGCAAAGCCGGCGGCATGGGCGTGCCGACGATAAAGCCTTGGAATATTGATACTGTAAAGGATAAGCTTGCACTTGCAAAAGCAGCAGAGCCGCTTGCAATAGCTATGGATATCGATGCGGCGGGTTTGCCGTTTTTAAAGAACATGACACCGCCGGCAGGAAGCAAAACGACAGAAGAGCTTAAAGAAATCTGTGAAATGGCGGGCAAGCCGTTTGTTGTAAAAGGCATAATGACAGTAGCGGGGGCGCTCAAAGCGGTATCTGCCGGTGCATATGCGATAGTAGTGTCAAATCACGGCGGAAGAGTGCTCGATCAGTGCCCTGCAACGGCTGAGGTGCTTGAGGAAATCGTACATGCTGTAAACGGACGCTGCAAGATACTTGTGGATGGCGGTATAAGAAGCGGAGTCGATGTCTTTAAGGCACTTGCCATGGGTGCGGATGCGGTGCTTATTTGCAGACCGTTTGTGACGGCAGTATACGGCGGAGGCGAAGATGGTGTGAAATGCTACATAGATAAGATAAAAGGTGAGCTTCAGGATACAATGTCTATGTGTGGGGCACATTCAATTGCCGAAATCACAAGGGATATGATAAGAAGATGAGCCTAAGAAAACCCCGTTTTAACGGCAGAACCGTTAAGGCGGGGTTTGATATATTGATATGAATGGCGGCAGCCTTAGCATATACTGCTTTCGTTTATACCGTCAATTAAAACCAACCGAAAATCAGAGTATGCCGGCATGCGAGTTGTATTCAAAGCTGTAAACCGCAAGGTCGTAATTCATAATAGCACTTGCCACTCCGAGCTGTGCTGCTGCGGAATTGTTCTGTGCCGTTTGGAGATCGGTTATTGTACACATACCGGAATCATACTGGAGCTGTGAAAGGCGTGCGGCCTCCTTGGCATTTTCGGCAGTATGCTGAGCTGTTTTAACGGCTGCTGCAAGGTTTTGAATATTCATATATGCCTGCCTGATTTCAAGCTCCGTAGTAAGAAGCTGCATCCTGTATGCAAGCTCCATGCCGCTGTAAGACGCCTCTGCACCAAGATAAGTGGCTGAATTTTTCGGATATGCCATTACACTGTTAAACTGCAGCTTGGCGTTTTCGGCATCATACTTGGCTTTGATGATTTCGTTCCTACCTGCAAGGGCGGATTTAACTGAAGCATCGAGGTCGATGGATGGAGCAGCCGTGAGAGTGAGGCTGTCGGTGAGCTGCACATTCTGCATAAGGTCAAAGTTCATAGCCATGTTGAATGACATTTTTGTTAAATTAAGTGTGGCGAGAGCTTCTGTTTCGGATTGCTGAGCGCTCAGATAATCGGACTCTGCCAAAAGCACATCCATCTTGGATGCCATACCGAGCTCGTATTTTCTGTGAGTGTTGTTATAGAGCGTCTTTTTAATGGATGCGGTCTCGCATGATATGCGGTAGGCTTCTTCGGACATTAAAAGACCGTAGTATGCTTGGATTGTTGAATTTTTGATTCCGTTCAGCCCTGCTTCATATGCGATCGGGCTGTATGCTTTGTAAAAATTCTTGGCAAGCTCGGCTTGTTTTCCGGTAAGAGAATTCATCGTTGTAGGTACTCCGGCGGATGAATAGGCTCTTTTGGTGTCGGCATCGGCATCGGCGATATCCTTGATTGCGCTGATGAGCTCGAAC
>CAYRZK010000005.1:0-12627 GCA_964428785.1 uncultured Oscillospiraceae bacterium
TTAATTATAGGTATGAGCCTTGTAAGCTGCTTGATATCATCAAGATTGTGCAGAAGTATCTTTTTGAGCACCGCATCTTCGCCATATGTCACCCAGCGCTCATAAAGCTCTACGCTCTCCGCTCCGCTTATTTCATCGCTTCTCGTACTCCATAAGCCAAAAAAATTTTCGACTGTTTTTTGTTTCAGATTCGGCATAGCCTTGCGCAGCTCGGAAAACTTGTTAATCATACGATAAAGATCGAAATTGTACGGCATACTGTACTTTTCGGCAATTCCATGCTCGGCAAGCCGTCTTTGAACAAACGGTATATCGAATCTCGCTCCGTTAAATGTCACAACTGCATCAAGCTTCTCAAGCTTTGCCATACATGCTTCGAGTGCGGCTTTTTCGTCATCGAGCGTCTCCGCAAAGAACTGCTCCGCAACAAGCTCGCCGTCATGTGCCCCAAACCTGTCGTCTACGGATGTGACCGTTCCGCCGAGGATGAATTCACAATATTCAGGCGACAACCCGGTTGTTTCAATATCAAACACACCTATCTTCAAATTTTCAAAATACGGATTTAAAACTGCCGGAATATTGACAGCTTCCGAATATTCTTCTTTTACATAAATCATATTGCTATTGTAACAGAAAGCTTTATAAAAAAAAAGAACCGTATGCTCAAAAATATGTATACATTTCCAAGCATACGGGCAATCTTGCAAACATGTATTTACCTAATCTATAAAATGCAGATTTGACTTGCTTCCATTCGCCAATTTCCTTTAATAATTCACTTATTTTTAACATAAACGCAAGAAAAAACCTCTCTTGTCTTAATCGACAAAAGAGGTTTTATTTGTGGTTGCGGGGGCCGGATTTGAACCAACGACCTCCGGGTTATGAGCCCGACGAGCTACCAACTGCTCTACCCCGCGATATCATTTTATTAAATTGGTGCCGGAGACCGGGGTCGAACCGGTACGCCCAAAAAGGGCACGGGATTTTAAGTCCCGGGCGTCTGCCTATTCCGCCACTCCGGCAAAAGTTGGCTCCAAGGGTGGGGCTCGAACCCACAACCTATCGGTTAACAGCCGAGTGCTCCACCATTGAGCTACCTTGGAACATTGCCCATCTTCAAGCGGGCAAGTATTATATTATCACAGCTCCACTGCTATGTCAACAACAAATTTGGCGAAAATTCATTTTTTAAACCGAGCATCTTCAAGCCGTCAAAACCGTTGAAATTTCAACAGTTCACCGCTATCACAGTGAACATTGCGGCAAACATATTACCTGTTTGCCGGCTTTTTTGCAAGTTCAACCTTTTCCGAAATTATCACTGCCGTGCCGGATGTATAGTTGCTTATCATTTCTTTAAACGCCTCAGCATTTTCAGGATCTGTGGACATGTAAAGCGTTACCGTATCTTCATATTTTATATCATCTATCAAAAAGCTTATGCCGTCGCCTGCAATGCTCTGTACTGCAGCATTTTGTATCCTTGCAAGGTATGCATAGTCTATCTTTACCTCAAGCGCCGTCATATCGCGCACATCACAAATTCCTGCCGCTTCGAGCGCCAGCTTTGCACTGCCCGTATATGCACGCACCAGTCCGCCCGTGCCGAGCTTGATACCGCCGAAATAGCGTGTTACCACTATCGCCGTATTTGTTATGCCCTCTTTTACAAGCATCTGTACTATAGGCGCTCCTGAGGTGCCCTGCGGCTCTCCGTCATCCGAGCCCCACTGTATCTGCATCTTATCGCCTATCACATAAGCCGGTACATTGTGCGTTGCCTGCCTGTGCATCGTTCTTATTTCCGTCACAAATTCATCTGCTTCTTCTTTCGACGATACAGGCTTTATATACGCAATAAAGCGTGACTTTTCTATTATTTGCTCTGCCTCCGCATATTTTTGTACTGTTCTGTATAAAACCAAGTATCAGCCCTCCAAAATATATTCTTTATACCTGCCTGCATCCGCATGTGAAATTTCAGCCTTAACGGATATACCTTTATCAGTATATTCGCTTGAAATAACCTTCGCTTTTTCACACAGCTTGGAATATATTGCTCCTTTATCATACGGAATAAGCATATCCGCTATAAGCTTATCGCCAAAAAGCTTTTTCTTTATAAGTGCGAGCAGCTCATCCAGTCCATCTCCGCTTTTAGCGGACACGCACATAGACTCGCAATCCTTTGCTCTCAGCAGCACGGCTGCTCTGTCATCATCACCCTCAAGCAAATCCACCTTATTGTAAACCACAATTTTGTCGTTTGCGGATGCTCCTATCTCTTTTAGCACTTCATTCGTTACTTCTGTCTGGAATTCGTGCCTGTCATACGAAGCATCGACAACATGGAGAAGCAAATCCGCATAATTAACCTCTTCAAGCGTTGCCTTGAATGCCCTCACAAGCGTATGCGGAAGTCTGCTCACAAAGCCTACCGTATCTATCAAAACAAATTCGCAATCTTTTTCTATGCTTATATTTCTCTGTGCGGTATCAAGCGTTGCAAAAAGCATATCCTTTTCGCCTACAGCCTTTTCGCTGCGCTCGGACAATTCCAGCATTTTATTCATCAATGCTGATTTTCCTGCATTGGTATATCCGACGAGCGCCACGACCGGGATCTCAGACTTAATTCTCCGTGCACGCTGCGTATTTCTGGTATTCATAAGCTGTTTTATTTCTGCCTTGATATCGTCCATGCGTCGTTCTATATGTCGTCTGTCAGTCTCTAATTTCTTTTCTCCGGGGCCTCTTGTGCCTATGCCGCCTCCTTGTCTGGAAAGCGCTTTTCCGAAGCCGAGAAGCCTCGGTAGCCTGTATTGAAGCTGCGCAAGCTCTACTTGCAATTTTCCCTCTCCGGATGTCGCACGAGCAGCAAAAATATCGAGTATCAATATAGTCCTGTCTATTACTCTTACTCCCGTCGCCTCTTCAAGATTTCGTATCTGCATACCCGAAAGCTCATCGTTAAAGATTACGGTGTCTGCTTCCATCCGGCTACACATTTCCGCAAGCTCCTGCACCTTGCCCTTGCCGATATATGTCGCAGAATTTCTTTTTTCAAGCTTCTGCACCATTGTTCCGAGCACTTCGCAGTCTGCCGCCTCCGCAAGGCGTGCCAGCTCCTCCATAGAATATTCTATATCTTCATCAAGCTCAAGCCCTACTAAAATCGCTCTGTATTCCTCATTTGTAATTATTTCATTGTTTTCATCAAATCGTATCATTTCTAAGCCCTTTCTCGGTAAGTATACCACAAGATTTTGCATGGTTCAAACATTAGTCTGTTCTTAACATCTTCAATCCATTCCATCAAGTATGTCATTTTCCGGAACATTAACGAAGCTATCCGGAACATCTCCGAGAATTATTGCCTCAGCAATAAGCACTGTGCTTTCAACCTCTATTTTATCCGTCGAAAACGGTGCAAGCACTCTCGCCTCCGTATTTACCACTGCATAGACCTTATACTTCGTCTGATTTATGCCCTGTGTTTCAAATTCGGTAATAAAATCCATATGTGAAACTGCCGACGGCATAATCGTAAGCTTTATTGACGGGCCGAGCTGCGAAAGTATTCTGCTTCCCAAAAGCGAACCAAGCGGCACATATGTGCTCTGTATCAGCGTTCCGTTTTTGTATCTCTGCTGGAGCTCATAAGAAATACCTGAAAGGAGTCTGTTTATCGCCTGTGTATTCGCCTGCACCATTTCGATACTGCCGTCATTGCCCGTTTCCATAATCAAAAGGTTCTGTGCTTCCGTATTTTCGTACATTTTCTCTCTTATCGCTTCATTTACGGTTCTCGAAACTATCTGCTTTGTCCTCATCTCTGCAATGCTGTCCAGATTGTGTGAAATCTTAAGCGACCAAAACACACCAAAATATGCCGCAAGTATGCAAAATACCAAAAGTATAAGGTGAAGCACTTTTCGCAAAGCAATTCTCCGCTTTCTGGATTTTCTCATAAAAATACCCCTTGCCATCATATGACAGCCGGGGTATCTTCGTTACACTTATGATATTACATAGTCATTTTTCCAAGCTCGTTTTTGAGCTTGCCATTGATAATTTTAATATATGTTCCTTTCATTCCGAGAGATCTTGACTCTATTACGCCTGCTGATTCAAGCTTTCTCAAAGCGTTGACGATTACAGAGCGAGTGATTCCCGATCGGTCGGCAATCTTGCTTGCCACAAGTAAACCTTCTTCGCCGTCAAGCTCTGCAAAGATCTGTACGGCTGCCTCTACCTCCGAATACGAAAGCGTGCTTATCGCTACCTGCACTGCCGTTCTTTCTCTTTCCTCTTCTTCCTGCTCAAACAGCTTGCTTCTCTGTATTTCAATACCTACGATGCTTGCACCGTATTCTGCAAGCGCAACATCCTGCTCGGAAAATTCCGGTGTGTCTCGTGTGATAAGAAGAGTTCCTCTTCTTTCTTTACCGCCGATGATAGGCACTATAGTATGAAGTCTGTCAAAATCATCATAATCTTCTTTAAAGACCTGCAAGAGCTCTTCTCGTGACATATTTGGAAGAGACTCTTCTATCTTGATAAATTCGTTGTTGCATATCTGTGAAAAATATCCGGTATTTTCCAAATCGTTAACCGTTATATCACTTTCTTCGTCTATTACCCATTTGATTGACTGTCCGAGTATTTTCCCCTGCTTACTTATAATATAAATGTTAGCTTCAAGGATGTCACTGAGCGTTTCTGCCAATTCCGGGAACGAAAGCTTGCCGTCAACACTTTCCTGAAATAGGCGATTCATTTGTCTCATCTTTATAAGTAACATGTTTTCCATTTCCCATTCTCCTTTAAATATATCTCTGTTGGTATAATCTCATACTACATTTAGTATACCTTTTCTTACATATATTTGCAAGAGATTTCACCAAAATTTTCGCAATTATCAAAATCGTTTCTGTGCAGGAAACAATTACACACTTTTATTTACGGTACACTTTTATTACAAAATAAATCTGTCTATATCTTCCTCTCTTATTTTATCCGCAAATTTTGCTTCTACATATTCCTTATCGATGACCACTTTATCGCTTTCAACATCAGGAAGATTGTATGAAAGCTCTTCAAGAAGTTTTTCCATGATAGTATGGAGTCTTCTTGCGCCTATGTTTTCGGTCTGCTCATTCATAAGGAATGCGATAGTTGCGATTTCGTCTATTGCTTCATCCGTAAATTCGATCTCAATGCCCTCCGTCTCCAAAAGCGCTTTATACTGCTTGAGAAGAGCGTTTTCCGGCACGGTAAGTATCTTTACAAATGTATCCTTTGTCAGATTTTCGAGTTCGACTCTGATCGGAAATCTTCCCTGAAGCTCCGGAATCAAATCCGTCGGCTTCGATACATGAAATGCACCTGCTCCGATAAATAACATGTGGTCTGTTTTTACAGGGCCGTGCTTCGTATTGATGACGCTTCCCTCTACGATAGGGAGTATATCCCTCTGCACACCTTCACGAGAAACATCTGCACCGGAACGATATGAATTACCTGATGCGATTTTATCAATCTCATCTATAAAAATAATGCCGTTCTGCTCCGCATTCATAAGCGCCTCTTCAACCACCTGATCCATGTCGATAAGCTTCTGCGCTTCCTGCTCTCTCAATATCTTTCTTGCATCCTTTACCTTTACACGCCTGTTTTTCTTTCTTGCAGGCATATCACCGAAAATATTTCCTATAGCAATAATACCTTCATTACTCATATCGAGTTGGTTTCCTTTTGGCTGTTCCTCCACCTGTATCTCTATATACTGCTCTTCCAAAAGTCCGTCTCTGAGCTGCTGTCTTACCTGTTCACGAGCAAGCTTTGTTTCGCTCTCCTCGGATTCATTGTCTTCCTGCTGCATCTGTTCATATTCTTGTTTTTGGCTGTTTGTATAGCTGCCCATAAGAAATCCGAGCGGATTCTTTACAGTATCTGACGATGTATCTTTTTTCTTTCCCGGAATAAGCGCCTGAAGAATTTTATCTTCTGCCATTTTCTCGGCATCGCTGTACTTTTCGTCAAGCATTTTCTGTTTTGTAAGCCTGATGGACGCTTCGACAAGATCTCGTATCATCGAATCGACATCACGCCCTACATATCCGACTTCCGTAAACTTGGTAGCCTCCACCTTAACAAACGGAGCGTCCATCAGCTTCGCAAGCCGCCTTGCTATTTCAGTCTTGCCGACTCCGGTAGGTCCCATCATAAGTATATTTTTGGGCATTATTTCTTCTCTCATTTCGTCCGAGAGAAGGCTTCTTCTGTATCTGTTTCTCAGCGCTATCGCTACCGACTTTTTGGCTTCGTCCTGCCCGATGATGTACTTATCAAGCTCTTTTACTATTTCTTTCGGAGTCATCTGTGTAAATGTATTCATCATTCTTGTCCTCCTTATAATCTTTCTACGGAAATATTATCGTTTGTATATACACAAATGCTTGAAGCAATTTTAAGCGACTCACGCACGATCTCTTCCGCACTCATTTCCGTATGGTTATAAAGGGCATTGGCTGCCGCATATGCATAATTGCCGCCCGAACCTATCGCAACAAAATCCTGATCAGGTTCAATGACCTCGCCCGTTCCGGATATTACAAGCAGGCTCTCTTTATCAGCCGCAATCATGAGTGCTTCAAGATTGCGCACAGCTTTATCCTGTCTCCAAAGCTGTGCGAGCGCCACTGCTGCTCTCTTTAGATTTCCCGAATGTGCCTCAAGCTGTTTTTCAAATTTTTCTGTAAGGCTGAACGCATCCGATACCGAGCCGGCAAAGCCTGTTACAACTGTATTCTTATATATCTTTCTGACTTTTTTTGCTCCGTTCTTCATGATAGTCGTTTCGCCCATCGTCACCTGACCATCACCGCCGATGCAAATATCATCACCTTTTCGTACCGCTACGATTGTTGTCGCATGAAATTGTACCATTTTGAATCCTCCCTATCATTCCCTATAATCACATTCGCTGTTTGAACACGAATACTTGCTTTCTTTTGTTTTTTTTGCAACAAGAAGACTGCCGCATTTCGGGCATTTCTTATCCACCGGCTTATACCAATACACTTGACTGCATTCCGGATAGCCGCTGCATCCATAGAACACTTTGTTTTTTTTGGTTTTTCGTGCCACAATATCCTTGCCGCATACAGGACATTTTACTCCTGTTGATACTACGATCCTCTTTGTATTTTTACACTCCGGATAGCCACTGCAAGCAATGAATTCGCCGAAACGCCCCATTTTTTTTACCATCGGCTTACCGCAAAGCTCACAAAGCTCTCCCGTAGGCTCATCCTCAAACTTGATATGTTCCATCTCGCTTTCGGCAGCTTCAAGCTCTTTTGCAAAATTACCATAAAAATCACGCAGGATATCTTTCCAATCCATGTCCTTGACCTCTACAAGGTCAAGCTTATCCTCCATTTCCGCCGTAAAGCCCGTATCCACAATTTCGCTGAAATATGTTTTCATAAAATCGGTTACTATAAAGCCGAGCTCTGTCGGTACGAGCGTTTTTTTCTGTCTTGATACATATTTTCTTTCGACCAATGTTGCTACTATCGGAGCATATGTTGACGGACGCCCTATATCTTTTTCTTCAAGGTCTTTTACAAGACTTGCTTCTGTAAATCTCGAAGGCGGCTGTGTGAAATTTTGCTCCGCAGCAATATCCTGCGCTTCGAGGCTTTCCCCAGCTTCAAACGCCGGAAGCATCTTGCTTTCATCTTCATCGTCAGTCGCACGATATACCTTGAGATATCCGTCGAATATAAGCTTGGAGCCGGATGCTTTAAAAGTATATCCGTTATTATCTATATCCGCAGATACAACTGAATAAACAGCAGGTTTCATCTGACTTGCCATAAATCTCGACCAAATTAGCTTATAGAGGCTGTATTGATCCTTTGTAAGTGAATCCTTTATCAAATCCGGAGCAAACTCCACATGAGACGGTCTGATTGCTTCATGAGCATCCTGTACATCTTTTTTCTTGTTTGAGTAAAAATTGTTACTCCAATATCCGGCGCCGAAATTTTCTGTAATGTACTCCTTGGCAGCTGCTCGTGCTTCGTCCGATATTCGTACCGAATCTGTTCTTATATAAGTTACAAGTCCGACCGTTCCGTGTCCTTTTATATTGATTCCTTCATACAGCTGCTGCGCAATCTGCATCGTCTTTTTAGTATAAAAATTAAGCTTAGTGCCGGCCTCCTGCTGGAGTCCGCTCGTCGTAAACGGTGCATATGCTTTTTTGCTGCGCTCTTTTTCTTCTTTTTTTGATACAACAAAATCGCCGTCTTGTATATCGCTTAAAATCTTATCTGCGGCTGCCTTATTATCTATTGTTATTTTCTTTCCATTATATTCCGACAGCTTCGCCGTAAACTTTTTTTCTTTTGCACCGGCTCTTTTCAGTACCGCCTGGATCGTCCAATATTCTTTCGGAACAAATTCTTTTATTTGATTTTCTCTGTCGCAGATTATCTTAAGAGCAGCCGACTGGACACGCCCTGCCGAAAGCCCTCTTCTTACCTTCGCCCAAAGTATCGGGCTTATTTGATAGCCTACCAATCTGTCAAGCGCACGCCGTGCCTGCTGTGCATCCACAAGCTTAACATCGATAGGTCTCGGATGCTTTACCGCTTCTTTGATAGCATTTTTTGTTATTTCGTTGAAAACGATTCTGCATGGAGTGTTTTCATCTATACCGAGCAAATATGCAAGATGCCATGAAATAGCTTCTCCTTCACGGTCGGGGTCGGTTGCAAGATAGACTTTTTCCGCCGACTTAGCTTCTTTTTTCAGTTCTTTTATGATATCTCCCTTACCTCTTATAGAAATATATTGCGGTTCAAAGTCGTTTTCAATATCAATACCGAGCTTGCTTTTGGGAAGGTCACGAACATGACCTACCGATGCCGTTACTTTATATTTGCTTCCTAAAAATTTTCCTATTGTTTTCGCCTTAGACGGTGATTCAACTATCACCAAAATTTTTTTGGCTTCTCCCATAAAAACCTCCATGTCAAAAAGCTCTTGTATGAACAAGAGTAACTACGCAATAAATTATATGGCTGATTTTAATTCTTGGCAAGAAAAATTTTACCGAGAGATGAAACAAGTACTCCTTTCATTTCCAATATCGTGACAATTCCGATAACTTTTCCGGGCGGAAGCTTGGCATATTCACACAGCTTATCTATCGAAATTTCACCTTTACTTCTTACTATATCCAATATCTGCATTTCATCCGTTGCAAGCTTTTCGCAGCTTTTATCCGGCGGTGCGCTCAAGCCAAGATCATAAAGCAAATCATCCACTACCGCAATCGCTGCTGCACCGTCGTGCAGCAGCTTATTGGTGCCTATGCTCATAATACTGTTAATATTACCCGGCACAGCATAAACCATTCTGCCCTGTTCGGCGGCAAGCTCTGCCGTGATAAGCGAGCCGCTCTTAAGCGCTGCTTCCACCACTATAATGCCCTCGCATATTCCGCTTATAATCCTGTTTCTCTGTGGAAATGTCCCCGGGCTTCCGTGAAATCCCTCAGGATACTCCGAAATCACAAGACCTTTTTCTTCTATCTCTGCCATAAGCTTTCTGTTTGATGCCGGAAAACAGATGTCGATCCCGGTTCCAAATACTGCAATAGTATTACCGTTTGCTGCAAGCGCACCTTTATGCGCAAACGAATCTATACCTGCCGCCATGCCGCTTACAACAATCACGCCTGCCTCCGCAAGTCGTTGTCCTATTTTATAAGCTGCCCATTTTCCGTATTCAGTAGGCTTTCTTGTTCCTACCACCGCAAAGCATCGCCCGTTCAAAAGCTCTGTATTGCCGCTGCAATACAGCTTCTTGGGCGGATTTTTTATAAATCTCAAAAGTGCTGGATACTTATCCGATTCAAGCTCTATGTTTTCTATTCTCCTGTTTGTCATGCTTCTCTTATCTCCCATCGGCATCAAGCATATGTGCTTCCGCTATTCTACCTGTACATGCGATCAAGCACACGATATTGAAGAGCCTCGGCTATATGATAATCCATTATCGCATCGGACATATCCATATCGGCAATCGTTCGAGATACCTTAATAATTTTTTCATATGCCCGAGCCGACAAGCCCATCGTCCTATACGCCTCTGCCATCATTTTTTTGCCTGACGCATCAAGAACGCAATATCTGGCTATGCTGCGTCCCGAAAGCTGTGCATTCACACGCATATGCTCCTGTTCTCCGGCATATCTTTCCGCTTGCATTTCAAGTGTTCTTTTTACAATCGTGCGCATTTTCGCAGATGTCATCTCGCTGTCTTGAAGCTCACATACATTTGACGCTTCGTTCTCCTGTGCCTCATTGACACCCTGTAGCTCCTGCACTGACGCTCTCTCTACTTTTATTTGTATATCAATACGGTCAATTATCGGCCCCGAAAGCTTTTGCTGATAGCTCCTGATTTCTCTGCCCGTACATCTGCATTCTCGCTCGCTGTCACCGTAAAAACCGCATTTGCAAGGGTTCCCGGCAGCTACAAGCATAAAATTTGCCGGAAATATTGCTTTTTCTTCATTTCTTTCTATCGATGCCTCACCTGTCTCTATGGGCTTTCTCAGCAGCTCTATCGTTTTTCTGTCAAACTCCGGAAATTCATCAAGAAACAATACACCTCGATGTGCCAATGATATCTCACCGGGCTTCGGTATTCTTCCTCCGCCTATAAGCGCAGCTGCCGTCGCCGAATGATACGGCACCCTGAATGGTCTGACTCTTACAATCTGCTCTTTCTCATCGAGCATCCCCGATATGCTGTATATCTTGGTAAGCTCCAGCATTTCCTCATATGTAAGCGCCGGCATTATTGTTGCAATCCTAGACGCAAGCATTGTTTTGCCTGCGCCGGGCGAGCCTATCATATATATGCCGTGACCGCCTCCCGCAACTGCCGTAAGTATCGCCCTTTTGGCAAAGCTTTGCCCTTTAACATCTGCAAAATCAATATCATATAAATTGGCCGCATCCGATGTATCTATGTTGCTTTTATACACACCGAGCGACAGCTCTCCTCTTAATGCCATAACTACATCCTTAAGCGTTGATACCGGCAATATCTTTATTCCGTTCACAAGCCCTGCCTCACCCGCATTACTTTCAGGTACAATAACAGCTTCAAGTCCGAAATCTCTCATGCCGATGCAGAGCGGCAAAGCTCCTTTTATACCTATAATTCTGCCATCAAGAGAAAGCTCCCCTATAAAGCCTACTCTGTTTACCTTTCGCTGCTCTATCACTCCGCTCGATACCAGTAGACCTATCGCAAGCGGCAAATCAAAATGACTGCCCTCCTTGCGGTTTGATGCAGGTGAAAGGTTTATTGTCACACGCTTAACCGGAAATTCAAAGCCCGAATTCATAATTGCCGAGCGTACCCGCTCTTTTGCTTCCTTGACAGTCATCGACGGAAGTCCTACCGTATATATAGCCGGAAGTCCTCTCGAAAAATCGGTTTCTACTGTTACTGCATATGCATCTATCCCGCTGAGCGCTGCGGTATATACCCTCGAAAGCACTATTTATCCCCCTCTTCAAACGCATTCTCCATATGATGTATATAATATCTGCCGCCCATTGCCAGCACTTCGATTATATCTATTCTGTATTTATAATTTTCAAATCTCGTATTCTGCATAAGATAACACTTCGCAGAGCACAGTATGTTTTTTCTTTTTTTGCGATCTACCGCTTCTGATGGAAATCCGTATTCGATACTGCTTCTTGTTTTTACTTCAACAAAGCAAAGCTGCTCTTCACGACATGCGATTATATCTATCTCGCCTGTCTTACATCTGAAATTTCTTTCCATTATAATATATGCCTTTTTTTCAAGATATTCGCAGGCTTTGTCCTCTCCAATTTTTCCGAGCCGCATTTTCGTTTTCGTATTTACTTCCATTTTACCAATCAATTCGATAAAAAAGCATAGCTGCTTCTTTAAATACATATACATCATTTTCCCATATCGAATGCATATTTATACATTTGTAAACGCAAGCATTTCCTTTTGTAATATAAGAATATCATTATCCATTTGCTTTTTCAACCTTTTTTTGTAAAGTATGTAATTATATGGTAATAACAATTTATATTTGTCCGTACACGCTTTCTTAAAGGAAATTATATGTTGGCTACATCGATTAGATTTCCAAATATAGCCTTTCCTGTTATTTCTGAAATACCTCAAGCGATATTTAATACATCAAAAAAATGCGAGCTGTACTCTGCACAGCTCGCATTTTTCATTGCTATTTTGTATATTGGATTTTATATTATCTTTCAATAACTCGTGCCAAAAATTCCTTTGTGCGGGAATCCTGAGGTGCTTCAAATATCTGCTGAGGCGTTCCCTCTTCAACAATTACACCGCTTGCCATAAAGATCACATGATTTGATACTTCCTTTGCGAAAGCCATTTCATGAGTAACAACAATCATTGTAAGCCCTTCCTTCGCAAGCATTCTCATGATTTGAAGAACCTCGCCTACCATCTGTGGATCAAGCGCCGATGTCGGTTCGTCGAAAAGAAGTACATCAGGCT
>CAYRZK010000006.1:0-12457 GCA_964428785.1 uncultured Oscillospiraceae bacterium
TTACAATAAAGCGATTTTTTTGACGGACGAGTTGCGGTACGCTTTGTGATATTGTATAATAAAATATTATGAATAATGGGGATTCGCCCCAAAGTCAAGGAAACGAGGTAGAAGTTATGGGACTAAAAGTAGCAAAATTTGGCGGCACATCACTTGCAGATGGAATACAGCTTACTAAGACCAAGAATATTATCGAAGCAGATCCGGACAGACGCTATATTGTCGTTTCGGCACCCGGTAAGAGGTTTGAGGGCGACAGTAAAATAACCGACCTTTTATATTTGTGTAAGGCTCATATTGAAAATAATCTGCCGTATGAACAGGTTTTTCAGGTAATCTGTGACAGATATATGGCAATGGCTATAAATTTAGGTGTAACGGTCGACCTTAATCCGGCTTTTGAAAAAATCAAAACGAAGCTCCAGAGCGGCGCCTCTGCCGATTATGTTGCAAGCCGTGGAGAATATCTCAATGCACTTATTGCAGCAGCGTTTTTCGGCTATGATTTTGTAGATACGCAGGGACTTATCATTTTTGATGAAAGAGGCAGCCTCAAGCTTGAAGAAACGAATACGCTTCTTGCGGAGGAGCTCAAAAAGCATGAGCGTGCCGTTCTGCCGGGATTTTACGGTTCAAATCCGAATGGCAAGATCAAAACCTTCTCAAGAGGAGGTTCGGATATTACAGGCGCACTCGTGGCTCGTGCAGTAGGCGCAGATGTTTACGAAAACTGGACGGATGTATCCGGCTTCCTTGTTGCGGATCCGAGAATCGTTCCGGAAGCTAAGCCGATAGAGAGCATTTCATACAAAGAACTTCGAGAACTTTCATATATGGGTGCATCGGTGCTTCATGAGGATGCGATTTATCCGGCAAGGCTCGCAAATATTCCTATAAACATCAGAAATACCAACAAGCCGGAGGATGCCGGTACTATGATTACGGACGCCGCTTCAAATCATAGCGAGCAGGTAATAACCGGTATTGCCGGAACAAAAGATTTTGATGTAATCGCAATTCATAAGAATATGATGGCGACGGAAAAAGGATTTTTGAGGAGACTGCTCGGTATCCTTGAGGACTATAATGTGGGAGTGGAGCATATTCCGTCGGGAATCGACGAGCTGTCGGTAGTAGTAAGCAAAAAAGCACTTGAGGGAAACCTTGAAGATATACTTGATGAAATCAGAAGAAAGCTTGCGCCGGAGACGATAGATGTATTTGAGGATATCGCACTCATAGCTACAGTGGGTCACGGCATGGCATCAAGAAGAGGAACATCGGCAAAGCTCTTTACGGCGCTTGCGGATGCCGGTGTAAATGTGCGAATGATAGATCAGGGCTCATCCGAAATGAATATTATTATCGGTGTGGCTAACAGTGATTTTGAAAAAGCGATAAAGGTAATTTACAGTGCATTCATAGCATGATCGAGTAACAGGGACTTCTCTTGAAGAGAAGTCCTTTAAGCGGTATTCTTGTTTGAATGTATATTCCGTGAATATTGATTTGCTGCCGCAGGGCTTGGCAAAGCTCACGAAGGAGGATTTTTTTAATGGACAGTCAAAATATGATGTCTATCTTAACAATCGTGGTGCTTGTGATTTTTTCTGCATATTTCTCGGCTACGGAGACCGCATTCACCTCGTTTAACAAAATAAGAATGAAAACGCTTGCTGCCGACGGCGACAAAAAAGCAAGGCTTGTACTCAAGCTTTCGGAGCAGTATGACAAGCTGCTTACGACGATCCTTGTGGGAAACAATATCGTAAACATAGGGATGACGGCAATCGCAACAGTGCTTTTTGTACGCCTTTACGGTTCGGAGCTCGGTGCAACACTTTCGACGGTTATTATAACTATCGTTGTACTTGTTTTCGGAGAAATATCGCCGAAAAGCATCGCAAAGGAAATGCCTGAGAAATTCACAAAAATTTCGGCACGCTCGATAAATATTTTTGTGAAGCTGCTCACCCCGATAAATTACATATTTGCGGTTTGGAAAAAGTTTCTTGCAGGCCTTTTTAAGCTTTCCAATGAAAGCGGTATTACCGAGGAAGAGCTGATAACCATAGTGGAAGAGGCACAGACGGAGGGCGGCATAGGCGAGGAACAGTCCGAGCTGATACAGAATGCAATAGAATTTGACGAGCTTGTGGCATGGGATGTTCTGACGCCGAGAGTAAATCTTGTGGCTATCGAAGCCGACACGCCGAAAGAGGAAGTGGCTGCTGTTTTCAGAAAGACAGGATTTTCAAGACTGCCGGTATATGAGGATGAAATAGACAATATTCTCGGTGTGATAAATCAAAAGGATTTTCATAATGAAATATCGCATACCAATAAAACTATAAGCGAATATGTTAAGCCTGTTGTATTTGTTGCCGGCACAATGAAAATTTCGGCATTGCTTAAAAAAATGCAGCAGGTCAAGACGCATATAGCCGTGGTCGTTGACGAATACGGCGGCACGGAGGGTATCGTAACCATGGAGGATATCATAGAAGAGCTTGTCGGTGAGATTTATGATGAACATGATAATCAGGAGGCACAGGATATCATAAGGCTGAGAGACGGCAGCTATAGGATACTTTGCTCAGCAAATCTCGAAAAAGTTTTCGATTATCTTGAAGAGGCGATTGATGACGAGATCGGTTCAAATGTTACGACGGTAAACGGCTGGATAGTAATGATGCTTGACAGGCTGCCAAAGGTCGGAGACATGTTTTCGTACGATGCCGGCAGCAGCGTTTTTCATGTAAGAGTAACGAAAGCGGATGACAAGAAAGCGAGAGAAATCCATCTCTCGGTTGAAAATAAATCTGAAGAGGAAAATAAAGACGAGGATTAAACTCGAAAAGGGAAAAGGGAAACGAAAGGAGAAGATTAAATGGGTTTTTTAGACAAAGTGCTTGGAGATTATAACGCACGAGAAATTAAGAAAATAGGGAAAATTGCAGACAAGGTAGAGTCTTATGAAAATGCTATGGCTGCTCTTTCGGATGAAGAGCTTCGTGCAAAGACTGCGGAGTTTAAGGAAAGGCTGACAAATGGCGAAACGCTTGACGATATACTGCCGGAGGCATTTGCAGTAGCGAGAGAGGGTGCATACAGAAGCCTCGGCATGAAGCATTTCCGTGTACAGATTATAGGAGGAATAGTGCTTCACCAGGGAAATATTGCCGAAATGAAAACTGGTGAAGGCAAGACGCTTGTGGCGACACTGCCGGCATATCTCAATGCGCTTTCGGGAAAAGGAGTACATGTTGTTACCGTAAACGACTACCTTGCAAAGCGTGACAGCGAATGGATGGGCAAGCTTTATACATTCCTCGGACTTACGGTAGGTTGTGTAATACACGGTATTACAAACGAGGAAAGGCGAGAAGCATATAATGCGGATATTACTTACGGCACAAACAATGAATTCGGCTTTGATTATCTGCGTGACAATATGGCAACATATAAGGAACAGCTCATGCAAAGGGAGCTTAACTATGCCATCGTGGATGAGGTCGATTCGATCCTTATAGACGAAGCGAGAACACCGCTCATCATATCGGGGCAGGGCGAGAAATCGACAAACCTTTACAATGTTGCGGATCAGTTTGTAAAGACACTTAAGATAGAACAGGATTTTGTGACTGACGAAAAGGAAAAGACCATTTCGCTTACAGAGGACGGAATAGCGAAGTCCGAAAAGTTTTTCGGAGTGGAGAACTTCTCGGATCCCGAAAACATGGAGCTCAGCCATCATGTTAATCAGGCACTCCGTGCACGCAATATGATGAAACGAGATGTTGATTATATCGTAAAAGACGGTGAAATTGTTATCGTAGATGAATTTACAGGGCGTCTTATGTTCGGCAGAAGATATTCAAACGGACTGCATCAGGCGATAGAAGCAAAAGAGGGCGTTCTTGTAAAGTCGGAGTCCAAGACGCTCGCAACGATTACACTGCAAAATTATTTCCGTATGTATGAGAAGCTTGCCGGTATGACGGGTACGGCAAAAACAGAAGAAGACGAATTTATAGACATCTACAATATGCAGACTCTTGTAATCCCGACGAACAAGCCTATCGCAAGAGAGGATCTGGACGACAGCATATATGCGAAGGAAGCCGGCAAATATATTGCGATCGCTAACAAGATTAAAGAAATCCATGAAACGGGACAGCCTGTTCTCGTGGGTACGATATCGATAGAAAAGTCAGAGCTTATTTCGCAGATGCTCCATAAGAGAGGCGTAAAGCACAATGTCCTCAATGCAAAGCAGCACGAAAAGGAAGCGGAGATTGTTGCAGAGGCAGGGCGTCTCGGAGCTGTAACAATCGCTACAAATATGGCGGGCAGAGGTACCGATATAATACTCGGCGGCAATCCGGAATTTGAGGCGAAGCGTGAGATGAAGCGCCTCGGCTACAGTGAAGAGGCAGTTTCGTTTGCGACAAGCTTTGTGCAGTCGGACGATGCGGAGCTGAACGAAGCCCGTGCAAAATTTACGGAGCTTCATGAAAGCTTTAAAGAAGAAAGACACGAGGAGCAGGAGAAAGTAAGAAAGCTCGGAGGTCTTTATATCATAGGTACGGAGCGCCATGAATCGAGACGTATCGACAATCAGCTGCGAGGTCGTTCGGGGCGTCAGGGAGATCCCGGAAAAACACAGTTCTTCATTTCCATGGAAGATGAGCTTATGAGACTTTTCGGCGGAGAAAGAGTGCAGAATATTATAGGTAAGCTCGGTGTTGAGGATGATGAGGCGATCGAAAGCGGTATGCTCACAAAAGCGATCGAGAGCGCTCAGAAAAAGGTCGAGGGCAGAAATTTCTCGGTAAGAAAATATGTACTTCAGTATGACAATGTCATGAATAAGCAGCGTGAAATTATATATGACGAAAGAAGCAGAGTGCTGGACGGGCAGAATCTTAAGGAATATATTTCGCATATGACGCATGATATGATCGATGAGGTGATAGAGCCGGCTGTTGTTGTGTCGAAAAATTCATCGGAATGGGCATATGACAGCATAAACGACGGTCTTACGAAGATATGTACAAGATTTGAAATGCCTGAGTATTCGGAGGAAGAAAAGAAAGCCTTTACTCCGGAAAGCTTCAAGGAAGAAATATACGGCATTTTTGCAAAGCTGTATGATGAAAAAGAAGAAGAAATCGGCGCCGAAAGAATGAGAGAGCTTGAGAGAATGATTCTTCTCAGAGTAGTGGACAATCACTGGATGGATCATATAGACGATATGGATCAGCTCAAAAACGGCATAGGTCTGCGTTCATTCGGACAGCAGGATCCGGCTGCTGCATATGCAAGCGAGGGCTTTGATATGTTCGAGCTGATGATAGCAGCCATCAAGGAAGAAACTGTACGCTTCTGCTATAATGTTTCGATACGCACAAGCACCGAGAGAAAGCAGGTAATGTCCGGAGGAGAGGCACGAAAGGCTGATTACGATGATGCGCAGAGCGGCGCAGCTTCGGCGGAGGCAGCAGGAGAGCCGCAGCAGCAGATGAATGTGCCGCCTCGTGAACAAAAGCCGGAGACTTTTAAGAGGACAGAAGCTAAGGTAGGGAGAAACGATCCGTGTCCATGTGGAAGCGGCAAAAAATATAAGAATTGCTGCGGCAAGAATGAATAATATATTGATGCAGTGAAGGGATGTGAAATGTATGCTCGAACTCAGCCAGATGAAGTATGAACTCGCAGACGAAAGAAAAAAGCTTACAGAGGTAGGTGAGTCCCTTTGACCTTGCAGGGTTAAAGGAAAGACTTGAGGAAATAAACAAAGAGACCGAAAAGGAAGAGTTTTGGACAAATCAGGAAAAAGCTCAGAAGCTGCTCCGTGAAAAAAAAGCCATAGAGAATTCTATAAGTGAATATGCCAAGCTTGAAGAAATGCTCGACAATCTTGATGTGATAATTGAAATGACAGAAGAGCTTGGCGGCAGCGCAGCAGACGAAATAAGCGAATTTGAAGACGAGGCGGCAGAAGTATACGAAAAGTACAAAACGCAGTCAGAGGAA
Organism: uncultured Oscillospiraceae bacterium; assembly: GCA_964428785.1. Classification (GTDB taxonomy): domain Bacteria; phylum Bacillota; class Clostridia; order Peptostreptococcales; family Anaerovoracaceae; genus QAKD01. The sequence goes on from CAYRZK010000006.1 coordinate 6,040, forward strand.
TTGAGGATCAAAACGCTTCTGAACGGTGAATATGACAGGAATAATGCCATTCTTTCGGTACATGCCGGAACGGGCGGAGTAGATGCCATGGACTGGGCTGAAATGCTGCTCCGCATGTATACACGGTGGGCAGAAAAACGAGGTTACAGCGTAAAAGTGCTGGATCTTCAGGATGACACGGAAGCCGGAATCAAGAGCGCTACCATTCTTGTGGAGGGCGAAAATGCTTACGGATATCTGAAAAACGAGAGGGGAGTGCACAGGCTTGTGCGTATATCACCGTTCAATGCTCAGGGTAAGAGGCAGACCTCGTTTTCGATGATTGAGGTGACACCCGAAATTGATGATGATATCAATGTTGAAATAGATCCGGACGATATCAGGGTGGACACATATCGTTCAAGCGGTGCCGGCGGTCAGCATGTAAATAAGACAGACTCGGCGATAAGAATTACACATATTCCTACAAATATTGTTGTAACATGCCAAAACGAAAGAAGTCAGCACCAAAACCGTGATATGGCTATGAAAATATTGAAATCAAAGCTAATAGAGCTTGCGGAACAGCAAAAAAAAGCCAATCTCAAGGAGCTTAAAGGCGATTTCTCACAGAACACCTGGGGCAGTCAGATACGCTCATATGTGTTCCAGCCGTATACAATGGTTAAGGATCACAGGACGGGAGCCGAGGTCGGCAATGTGCAGTCTGTAATGGACGGCAATATTGATTACTTTATAAATGAAAAGCTCAAGACCAAGTAAATTAATCCTGCGCATATAAGCGGTTTTTGCCGTGCGTGATGGCTTGGTGCGGCGCATATGCTGCAAAGAAAGGTACAGGAATGAATATAACAGAAAAATTAGCGGCTGAATTTAAAATAAAGGTTACTCAGGTCGAAAACACCGTAGCGCTTATCGATGAAGGGAATACTATACCGTTCATAGCTCGTTACAGGAAAGAAGCGACGGGCGGACTCTCGGATGTAACGCTCCGTGACCTTGAAGAAAGACTTATATATCTCAGAAACCTTGAAGCTCGAAAGGAAGAGGTCATCAGGCTTATCACCGAACAGGGCAAGCTTACCGATGAGCTGCGTGAGGAGATAGCAAAAGCCGAGGTGCTTCAGAGGGTAGAAGATCTGTATAAGCCGTTTAAGCAAAAAAAAGCAACAAGAGCTTCGAAGGCAAAGGAAAAAGGTCTTGAGCCGCTTGCCGAGATATTGCTTGCACAGCAGGAAACAGCGACATCAAAAGAGGAAGCGGACGAAGTAATTGCAAGGCTTGCAGCGCCGTTTACAACGCCTGCGGATGCGGATGTTGAGGACAGCAAGCGTGTATCGACGATAAGCGATGCAATAGGAGGAGCTTGCGATATCATTGCCGAACGAATTTCGGACGATCCTGAACTTACGGCATTCGTTAGGGAAAAGACATTTGAAGCAGGAGTTATCGTTACGGAAGCAGCAGATCCGGAAGAAAAAACAGTATACGATATGTATTACGAGTATGCGGAGAGTGCGGCGAAGATACCTAATCACAGAGTGCTTGCCATAAACAGAGGTGAGAAGGAAAAAAAGCTCAAGGTTAAGGTAAATGCACCTGTGGAGGATATATGCGCCGGCATCGCAAGGAATATTATTACAAACGAAAAGGCGGCATCACATTCGCTGCTTATCGATACTATAGCTGATTCATATAAGAGGCTTACAGCGCCGTCAATCGAAAGAGAATTAAGAAACACGCTCACCGAAAGAGCTGAGACGGATGCTGTTAAGGTCTTTTCAAAAAATACCGAAAAGCTGCTTATGGCGCCGCCGGTAAAGGGAGCAAGAATTATTTCGATAGATCCGGGATACAGAACAGGCTGTAAGGTGGCTGTACTTAATGAGGGCGGCAAGCTTCTTGCATATACGACTATATATCCGACAGAACCGAAAAATGATATAAAGGGTACTGAAGCAGTGCTTCAAAAATTGATAGAAAAATTCAAGATAAATACTATCGTTATAGGGAACGGTACGGCTTCTCGTGAAACTGAAGAAGTAGTTGCGGATTTTCTCAAAAAGAACAATTACGATGTAAGCTATACGATAGTTAATGAAGCAGGAGCGTCAGTATATTCGGCATCAAAGCTCGCATCGGAAGAATATCCTGATCTCGATGTCACTACAAGAGGCGCAATGTCGCTCGGAAGAAGATTGCAGGATCCTCTTGCGGAGCTTGTAAAAATTTCGCCTAAGCATATAGGTGTCGGTCAATATCAGCATGATATCAATCAGGGATATCTCGAAAGTGCGCTTACAAATGTTGTTGAAGACTGTGTAAACAGAGTAGGAGTAGATCTCAACACGGCATCGCCGTCCCTGTTATCGTACATTGCCGGTGTTAATATGACAATAGCCAAAAACATCGTGGCATACCGTGAAGAAAATGGGCAATTTACCGAAAGAAAGCAGCTTCTTAAGGTCTCAAAGCTCGGCGAAAAAACATATAACCAGTGTGCAGGCTTTATGAGAATAAGCGGCGGCAAGAATCCTCTCGATGCTACGGCAGTACATCCGGAATCATATGCTGCGGCGGAGAAAATGCTTGAAAAGCTCGGAATAAGCAAGGATGAAATTGCGGCAGGCGGAGCTAAGGATATAGAGGAAAAAATCTGTATGCTTTATAAGTTTGAAGAAAAAAAGAGCTTTGAAAAGTCTGATATGAATACAAGAGGCAAAGGAATGGCGGCTCTTGCCGAGTTGTCAAAGGAAATGAAAAAGCAGGAAAAAGAAGCCAGAGCCAATTCGGCGCCGAACAAAAACCTAGGCAGGGCGATTGAAAAAATGGCGGAGGAGCTTGGCATAGGCGCAGCAACGCTCAAGGATATAGTCGAAGAAATCAAAAAGCCGGCACGAGATCCGAGAGAAGATGCACCGCCTGTAATTTTCAGAAACGATGTCAAAAAGCTTGAAGATTAAAAGGTTGATATGGAGCTCAGCGGTACGGTAAGAAATGTTGTTGATTTCGGCGCTTTTGTTGATATAGGCGTTAAAAACGACGGACTTGTACATATTTCGCAGATTTCTGATAAATATATAAAGCATCCGCTTGATGCGGTGTCCGTCGGAGATACCGTAAAGGTTAAAATTCTTGCGGTTGATTATGAGAAGCAAAAGGTTTCTCTTACGATGAAAGGATTAAAGAATTGAGCAAAATAAAAGCAGTGCTGTTTGATTTTGACGGCACAATATTTGACACAAATAAGCTGATTATCGCTTCGTGGCAGGAAGTATTCAGAGTGAAAAAGGGTGAAAAAGCCGACGAAACGATGCTTAAGACGAGCTTCGGAGAGCCTCTTTCGATTACAATGGAAAAATGGTTTCCAGGTGAAGCTGAGGAATGTATCGAGATATACAGAAATTATCAAAAGGATGTGTATTTTGAGCAGATCGAAATATATCCGGGAATGTCTGAGCTTATAAAAAAGCTCAAGGCACTCGGCTATATGAATGCTATTGTAACCTCAAGGCTTACAAGCAGTACGGTGGATACGCTTGAGAAGTTTGATCTCAAACGGTATTTTGATGTCATAATTACATGTGACGATACCGATAAACACAAGCCGGATCCGGAGCCTGCGCTTCTCGCACTCCGGAAACTCGGAATTTCGGCAGATGAGGCAGTGATGATAGGTGACAGCCATTTTGATGTGCTCTGCGCACAAAATGCCGGTATTAAAGCCGTACTCGTGGGATGGTCGGAAGCGGCGAGCGTGACTGCGAATTCCGATGAGTTTGACTATACACCCGATTTTATAATAAACAGTCCGGAGGAGCTGCCGGACATAATAGCATAGCTTAAAAAAGTTCTCTGTCGGAGAACTTTTTGTGCACATAAGGAAAAGGTGATGTAATGCTTCATATTTATTACGGTCGTGAGGATTGCGACAAGGCAAGGTTTATATTCGGGAATACGGGTGAAAAAGCGATAGTGCTCGTTCCGGAGCAGTTTACGCTCGAAGCGGAGCGAGAAGCATTGAAAAGCCTTGATGCTGACGGAATAATGGATCTGGAGATACTCAGTATATCCAGGCTTGGATTTCGTATGCTTTCGGAGGTCGGAGGCACCAAAAAAAGCCGCATAGATATATATGGCAGGCATATTATTCTGATGTCTGTAATCGATAAGCTGGCGGAGGACGGAGCGCTTACGGCATATGGCAGACTGGCAGGGAAAAATTCGTTTGCGGAGCTCGTGAACAATTTTATTTCTGGCATGAAGCAGCACGGTGTAACGCCGGAAATGCTTTCGGAGGCTCGTGATGAAATGGCTGAGCATGAGATTTTGACACACAAGCTCGATGATATGGTAAAAATATTTACCGAATACGAAAAGCGTATAGCAGGAAGATTTGCCGATACGGAAGATTATTTGAGCCTTTATGTTAAGGCAGCTGCGGAGTCGGAGAGTATAAAGGGAAAAGAAATCTGGGTGTGGGGTTTTGATTCGTTTGCGCCCAAAAGTGAGGAGCTTATATTCGAGCTGATGAAGGTAGCAGATGTAAAGCTTGTGGTGACGGCTTGCTATGTCGGGCGTGACAAGGAGCTTTTCGCACTGACCGGAAATATGATAAGGCGCTTTGAGCAAAAAGCGGCTGAGCTTGGTATTGCGTGTGAGCGAAAGGAAATACCTCAAGGCTTCGGGCATAACGGAGGCATTACATGCATTGCAGACGATGACAGAGGCATATATGCTTCAGAAAACGGTAATATAAAATGCTCGCAGATCCTCGAAAGAGAATTGTTTGCAATTCCCGTACATCCGCTGCGGATACAAGAAGCTGCCGATGGAAACACATTGATTTATGAGGGGACGGAGATCGGAGACGGCGGCAGTATGCGTGATATGACGCTTGTGGCAGCCGCAAACTATTACAGCGAAGCTGAGACGGCGGCAGCTTATGTAAAAGAGCTGGTGCGTGAAAGAGGCTTAAAATACAGAGATATACTTATTGCGTGCAATGACCTTGCAGGGCGTGCAGAGATAATCAAAAGAGTGTTCGCAGAGTATGATATGGAAGTGTTTACAGATGAAAAAAGGGGTATATTAAGTGAACCGCTTGTAATATATGTGCTCTCACTTATAGCCGTAATGGCGAAAGGCTACAGGACGCAGGATATCATGAGCATGCTTAAAACAGGGCTGACACCGGTATCCAGGGAGGCTGTGGATGAGCTTGAAAATTATGTGCTCAAATATCGTATCCGCACCTCGGCGTGGAAAAAACCTTTTAAATACGGCAGCTCTGAATATAGCGAAGAGGTATTCTGCAAAATAGAAGAAACGAGACGCTTTATCGTTTCGTTTATCGCACCGTTTGAATCGAGCTTTAAAGAAAGCAGATGTGCCGAAAACAGGGTGCGTGCGCTCTATGATTTCTTGAGCGGCGACAAGCAGCTGCGCAGTAAGATCAGTGCCGAGGATATGGGCGAGATATGGGATGCCGTAATGCTTATTCTCGATCAGCTTGTAAATGTAATCGGTGATGAAAGCGTTTCGATGGATACATTTTACGAGCTTCTTGAAGCAGGACTTGCGGCAGTGACGGTAGGGCATATTCCTCCGGCTGCCGACGGGCTGGTGCTCGGCACGCTTCAGAGGACGAGAACGGGAAGCGTCAAGGCACTTGTGGTGATAGGGGCGAATGACGGAGTGCTTCCTAAAGAAAGCCCGGAGGAAGAGCTGCTTTCGGAAGACGAAAAAGAGATATTGACGGATGCAGGCTTCGCAATATGTGCACTGGATAAGGTAAGAGTGCAGGAGGAGAGGCTTGCCGTATACAGAGCGTTTTCAAAGCCGGAAAAGTATATTTATGTAAGTTATGCGGGTTCAAACAACAATGGCGATGAGGAAAAGCCGTCAAGAATTTTCAATACAATAAGAAAAATCTTTCCGAATGTACCGGTGCTTACGGATATTGACGGACGCAGCGATATTGCGGCGCTTACGGCGAGCAGGAAAAGTGCGCTCGGGCATCTTGTGAGCAGTGTGCGTGAAAATATAAGCAGCGGCGGTACATCTGATGTGCTTACGGCATGGAGCGATATTATCCTGTGGTACGAGGAAAATTATCCGGACGAGCTTAAAAAAGCGACAGAAGGCTTTTTCTACAGCAACAGGGAAGAGCCGCTGAAACGGGAAGCAACAGATCGCATTTATGGCAAAAAAACGGACGAAGCGGTGATACTAAGCCCGTCAAGGCTTGAAAAATACAGCAGGTGCCCTTTTGCACATTTTGTAAATTATGGCTTAAGACCGGAGGAACGGCGTATATTTGAAGCAGGCAGCCGTGAAATAGGCGATATTTATCACGAATGTCTGATGAATTTTTCGCAGAAGATGACGGAAAAGAGCGACAACGGCACGATGCGGT
>CAYRZK010000007.1:0-12183 GCA_964428785.1 uncultured Oscillospiraceae bacterium
CATTATAAGTATCGTCTGCGGTATAAACCATCCCGACGATACCGAAAATTCGCCGAGAATAAGCGCCCCGATTACAGACAGCGATGTTCCGAGAGTTTCCGGTGTATTTAGCGATGCCAGCTTAAGCGCATCTATCGCTATTTCCATAATCATAAACTGCCAAAACAGCGATATAGCAAAGTCGTTTTCCGGTATAAAAAATCTTATAGCCTCATGTATCGGGATATCTCCCTCCGCCATGAGATAATAAAGCGGGATCGCCAGCACCGTCAGCAGAACATTTATCACCCTTATCAGCCTAAAATAATTACCTGTCAATGGCGGAAAATAATAGTCATCAACATCCTGCACAAAGTCAAAAATACATGCCGGCAGCAATATGACCGTCGGTGTATTGTCAAGTATTATCGCAAGCTTCCCCTCTTCAATATGCGCCGCCGCAACATCCGGGCGCTGCGTATATCGCACCTTTGGGAAAGGATTGAGCCAAGAGAAGGGCTTAAATTTTTTTCTGCCTACAAGCAGCCTTTCCACAAGCGTCTGCTCAAAAGCGCCGAGGCTTTTGACATCTATTTCATCTATCTCTTTTGCAAGCCTTTCGACAATTTCTATATTTGCCATATTTTTCATATATACGATACACGCATCCGTTTTACTTTCTCTTCCTACAACATGTGTCTCAAACACAAGATTTTTGTCTCGGATCCGTCGCCGTATAAGCGCTATATTCGTCATAAAGCCCTCTGTAAATCCATCCTTTGCACCTCGCAGACTTTTCTCCTTAGTAGGCTCCGCCACACTTCTTGACGGATACTCTCTTGCATCCACGATTATCACTTTATCAAGCCCACTTATCACGATGGGAACAAGCCCCGAATACAGATGCTTGATTATCTTATCCGTATCATTTTCGGCAAGCGCATCGAGATATGGCAGAACATATTTCATAAATGCTGCCGCATCCTCCGCCTTGCTCATCTTTTTTTCATCCACATTGAGCAGAAACGCAAGTATTTTCTGCATCTTACCGCCATCCGTAAGTCCATCAATAAAAAATACCGACGCCTCCCGCTCTCCTATTGCAATTTCTCGCTCTATAACATCAAAGCTCCTGCTCAGCCTGAGCGTTCCCCGTATTGCCTCCAAATAAAAATCATATAAATCAGCCTTTTCTTTTGTCAAAATTCAAACTCCCCTTATGAAATTCTTCTGATTTATTCTGCCCGATTTTTTCAAAAAATTTCAGCGCTTCAAAGCATAAAATATTACCTGCTAATTACTTTTGAACCATTGAATTTACATATTTGAAAACAATAAAATCGATACACTGTAAAGCTGTCAAAAACAGCAATAGACATAAAAAGCAGGGCTTTGAAACCCTGCTTTTAATAATCATATTAACTTATAATATGGTTTTCTTTCGAGCCTTGATTAGTGGCTGAGCTTTGCAACGAGCTGACCTGATTTAACCTGCTCGCCTTCTTTTACGCAGATCTTTTCAACAACACCCTTGATAGGCGCAAGGATATTTGTTTCCATCTTCATTGCTTCAATAACTGCGATAGGCTGCTTTTCTTCTACTTCGTCGCCTTCCTTAACGAGCACCTTGAGAATATTGCCAGGGATATTTGCGCCGATTTCTGCCGGATCGTCCGGATTAGCAAATTCAATATTTGAAGTTACTGCAAATACATCTACCTTAGTATCCTTAACCTTAACAACTCTTCTGTTGCCGTTTACTTCAAATACAACTTCTCTCATACCTTCAAGGTCTACCTTGCGTATTTCAACAAGCTTAATTACGAGCTCCTGACCTTCTGCGATCTTAACTTCACAGGTTTCGCCCTCTGCAAGTCCGTGGAAGAAGATATCTGAACCCATATATCTAAAGTTACCATCTGTCTTAACAACCTTTACATAATCCTCGTATACCTTTGGATAGAGTGCATATGAAAGAGCCTGTCTTCTGTTACCCTTAATCTTATACTTGTCAACGAGCATCTTCTGGATACCGTCAAGATCCTCTGCCGGAAGAAGTTCGCCAGGTCTGCAAGTGATAGGCGCCTTATCCTTAAGCACGAGCTTCTGAAGCTCTGCCGGGAATCCGCCCTGAGGCTGACCCATCATACCCTCAAAGAATGATACGATTGAATCAGGGAAGTCAATGCCCTGTCCCTTTTCGTAAATGTTTTCAGGTGTAAGGTCATTCTGTACCATAAATATAGCCATGTCGCCTACAGCCTTTGATGACGGAGTTACCTTAACGATATCACCGAGCATGAGGTTAACTCTGCGGTACATTTCCTTAACATCTTCAAGTCTGTGTCCAAGCCCGAAGCTTTCTACCTGAGCCTTTAAGTTTGAATACTGTCCGCCAGGAATCTCGTACTTGTAGATTTCTGCCGATGATGCAAGAAGATCTGATTCAAATCCCTTGTATACAGGTCTTACCGATTCCCAATAATTTGAAATCTTCTGGATGCCGTCGAGGTCGATACCTGTGTCCATCGGAGTATTCTGGAGTGCAGCTACTACCGAGTTGAGTGCCGGCTGTGATGTGAGTCCTGACATCGAGTTGAATGCCGTATCAGCAATATCAACACCTGCCTGTGCAGCCATAAGTACAGTAGCAACACCGTTTCCTGTCGTATCATGCGTATGGAGATGAATAGGAATTCCGATTTCCTGCTTGAGTGTTTCGATAAGCTTCTTAGCAGCCATAGGCTTTAAGAGACCTGACATATCCTTGATACCGAGAATATGTGTTCCACGCTTTTCGAGCTCCTTAGCCATATCTACATAATATTTAAGATTATATTTTTCTCTGCTTTCATCAAGGATATCTCCTGTATAGCAAATACATGCTTCTGCGACCTTACCCTGATTGAGGACTTCATCAAGAGCTACTTCCATACCCTGTATCCAGTTGAGTGAGTCGAAAATTCTGAATACATCAATACCTGCATCAGCTGATTCCTTAACGAATTCTCTGATTACATTATCAGGATAGTTCTTATATCCTACAGCATTTGCGCCTCTTATGAGCATCTGGAAAAGAATATTAGGCATCTTTTCTCTTAATGTATAGAGTCTTTCCCACGGCGATTCCTTAAGGAATCTGTAAGCTGTATCAAATGTAGCTCCGCCCCACATTTCTACGGAGAAGAGATTGTTAGCAAGATATGCAGTCGCCGGAGCGATCTTTTCCATATCCACCGTTCTTACTCTTGTAGCCATGAGCGACTGCTGAGCATCTCTCATTGTTGTATCTGTAATAAGGAGTCCCTTCTGATTGAGTACCCACTTTGAAAGTGCTTCAGGACCCTGTTCATCGAGGATCTGCTTAGTTCCACGAAGCTCTGCGAGCTGTTCAGGCTTAATTCTTGGGAATACAGGCACATTGAAATTAGGCTTTGCGCTTGTTGTCTCGTTAACCACCTTGTTTGCAAGGAAATTAAGTACACGAAGCTCTCTGTCTGTGCCGGCACTGATATTAAAGAGTTCCGGATTATCTTCAATAAATCCTGTATTACACATTCCTGTCTTAAATTCGTTATGATTGAGCACATTCATAAGGAACGGAATATTTGTCTTTACACCTGTAATTTTAGTTTCTCTGAGTGCACTCTTTGCCTTATCTGTAGCATCCTCGAATGTTCTGCCGAATGCAGTGACCTTTACGAGAAGCGAATCATAGTAAGGTGTAATATGTGCGCCTGCGAAGCCGTTACCGCCGTCAAGTCTGATTCCGAGACCGCCCGGCGTTCTGTACAGATCAATAATACCTGTATCAGGTGCGAAATTGTTGTTAGGATCTTCTGTTGTAATTCTGCACTGGATAGCATAGCCTCTTGTCTTAACTGCATCCTGGCTTGGAATGTTTACCTCCGGTGAATCGAGACTATAGCCCTGTGCGATAAGGATCTGAGCCTTAACAATATCTATCTCCGTTACGATTTCTGTTACTGTATGTTCTACCTGAATTCTCGGATTCATTTCGATGAAATAATGCTTTCCGTCTCTGTCGAGCAGGAATTCTACAGTACCTGCGTTTCTGTAATTAACCGACTTTGCAAGCTTTATAGCGTCCGCACAGATCGACTGTCTCTGCTCCTCACTTATGCAAAGTGCCGGTGTAAATTCGATAACCTTCTGGTGTCTTCTCTGGATCGAGCAGTCTCTTTCGCCGAGATGCACGATATTTCCGTAGTTATCTCCAAGCACCTGTACCTCTATATGCTTAGGCTTTTCAAGGTACTTTTCAATGAAAACATCGTCGATACCGAATGCTTTCTTTGCTTCACTTCTTGCAGCACGATACTGCTCAGCCATATTTTCTTCTTTTCTTACGATACGCATACCACGACCGCCGCCGCCTGCTGCTGCCTTTAAGATAACAGGATATCCGCATTCTGCACCTATACGAATAGCTTCCTCCTCAGTCTGAATAGCTACATCAACACCCGGGATTGTAGGAACGCCCACCTTCTGTGCCACGATTTTGGATTCAATCTTGTCACCAAGGCTGTTCATCATATTATGATTAGGGCCTATAAAAACAATACCGTTTTCTTCACAAAGCCTCGCAAACTCAGCATTCTCAGCAAGGAATCCATAGCCCGGATGAATAGCGTCTACACCCTTATTCTTCGCAAGCTCGATGATTTCCTGAATACCGAGATATGCATCTACCGGTGACTTACCCTTACCGATCTGGTATGCTTCATCTGCCTTTTCTCTGAACAGCGTATTCTTATCTTCTTCAGAATACACAGCTACCGATCTGATGCCGAGCTCTCTGCATGCTCGGAGTACTCTGATGGCGATTTCTCCTCGGTTAGCCACCAGTACTCTTTTGAAGTTTCTGATTTCTTTGCTCATTTTAATGATACCTCTTCTTTTTCATTCTGCTATAGCGTTATTCGTAAATCTTGTTGCTTCTCCGTCTTTCAAGCTCGTGAAGCAGTTTTTTTCTTAATCTTATATCCTCAGGAGTTACCTCCACGAGTTCGTCATCATTTATGAATTCAAGCGCTTCTTCAAGAGTAAACACCCTCGGCGGCGACAGCTTAACGGCTTCATCCGAGCCTGCCGCACGCATATTGGTTGCTTTCTTGGCTTTGCATGGGTTAACAACCATATCGTCACCCCTTGAATTCATTCCTACTATCATTCCCTCATATACCCTTGTTCCGGGCTCCACAAACATCTGAACTCGCTCTTGGATGTTAAAAAGTGCATATCCCGTACACACTCCCTCTTCCTGAGCTATGGCAACACCGTTTGTTCTCTGAGGAATGTCACCTTTATATACATCAAAGCTGTCAAAACGGCGCACCATCGTGCCCTCGCCTCTCGTATCGTTAATAAATTCAGAACGATATCCGAGAAGCCCACGAGTCGGTACGAGATATTCAAGCTTAACATAGCCTCCGTCACCGCTCATCTGTTTCATCATGCCTTTTCGTATATTTAGTTTATTTATAACCGTCCCCGAATATTCTTCCGGAACGCTTATAACAACCTCCTCTATCGGTTCGAGAGTCTCGCCCATTGCGCCTCGTCTCATTATGACCTCCGGCTTTGATACCGCAAGCTCATATCCCTCTCGTCTCATATTTTCGATAAGAATAGAAAGGTGAAGCTCGCCTCTTCCCGATACTTTAAAACTGTCGGTAGAGCCGGTTTCTTCAACTATAAGCCCTACATTGACTTCGAGTTCTTTTTCAAGTCTTTCTTTTATATGTCTCGATGTTACATATTTGCCTACTTTACCGGCGAACGGAGACTTGTTTACTATAAAATTCATCGAAAGAGTAGGCTCTTCGATATGAATCATCTCCATTGCATCAGGTGTTCCCTGTGCGCAGATGGTCTCACCTATCGAAATATCCGCAATACCTGAAATCACCACGATATCTCCGCTGCATGCCTCCGGCACAGCCATACGCTTAAGACCACGATATACGAATACCTGATTAACCTTTCTCTGTACAACACTTCCGTCAGCCTTGCATACCGATACCGTTTCTCCCTCACGGATCTTGCCTCGTGTAATACGGCCGATACCGAGTCTGCCTATATAATCATCATATCCCAATGTTGAAATCTGAAGCTGTAGAGGCTCTTCATCTCTGTCGGGATACGCTTCGCAATGCTTAATTATCGTCTCAAAGAGCGGATCGAGATTGAGCCCGAACGCACCCTGCGGACTCTTTTTCATCTTTTTATCCACTGTAAGCTCATCGACACCGGCAGCATCAGCCGGATCATATACTACGATTCCCTGCCTTGCGATACCGTACAATATCGGAAAATCGAGCTGCGCATCGTTTGCTTCAAGATCCATAAAGAGCTCATATACTTCATCCACTACTTCAGCTATGCGAGCATCCTTCTTATCTATTTTATTTATAAGTAGGATAGGATTTAGCCCCTGCTCCAAGGATTTTTTAAGTACAAATCTTGTCTGAGGCATAGGTCCCTCGGAAGAGTCCACGAGAAGTATCACCGTATCGACAGTTTTCATGATTCGTTCCACTTCCGACGAAAAATCAGCATGTCCCGGTGTATCAACGATATTTATCTTCACATCTCCATGCATCACGGAACAATTTTTTGAATAGATCGTAATGCCCCTTTCACGCTCAATATCATCGCTGTCCATTACACAATCCACAATCTCTTCATTTGCACGGAAAACACCGCTTTGATTGAGAAATGCGTCTACGAGCGTCGATTTACCGGCATCTACATGAGCTATTACTGCAATATTTATAATTTTTTCTTTATTACTCACTTAAAAACGCCTCTTTTTTGTTTTTTATCAATAATTTCCTGTAATTTGTCACTACAATTATGTTATTGTACCACAAAACGAAATATACTGCAATAACTAAATATCTCGGCATATTCAGTGAGATGCGGCACTATTCAAGCACTTATTCACATTTAAACGCATAAATTGTTTTATAAACTTTTTTCAGGAGGATATTTTTATGCCAAGCGTATATCTCAGCCCGTCAGTACAGGATTTTAACGAAACCATTCTCGGAGAAAGCGAAGAATATTACATGAATCTCATCGCAGATGCCATGGTACCTTACCTGCGAGCAAGCGGCATAGTATTTGCAAGAAACAACCCTTACGATACGCTCTCTCAGGTCATCGCACAATCAAATGCAGGCAACTATGATTTTCATCTCGCACTTCACTCCAACGCTGCTCCGGAAAATTTCGCCGGTATGCTGATGGGACCTGATGTATATTATTATGCATACAGCGATAACGGCGAATATGCCGCCGGAATATTTGCCGACAACCTCAAGGTAATATATCCCGATCCAAACCTTGTCGCTGTGATCCCAAACACAACACTTGCAGAGCTCAGGCGTGTTCGTGCAACATCGCTCCTTATCGAAATCGCATATCACGACAATTACAACGATGCTTCATGGATGGTCGAAAATATCGACGGAATTGCCAGAAATCTTGTACTTTCGCTTACCGAATATTTTGAAATACCGTTCGCCGAGCCTCAATACTGATGATTTTTTAATCAGCAAAAGCTGATGCATAAAGACTTGAAAATCAATTATAACAGCATACATATTGTAAAGGCTTGAAAATCAATTTATCTGCGTTGTTTTTAAAAATACCAAACTTATCTTCATCATTCTTTCAAACTGTGATATACTTAAATTATGGAAAAATTAAAAGAACTGTTTGAAAATTTAATATATGCAAAAAACGAAAACGGCGAACTCACATTATCAAAAATTATATTCGGAGGTTTAAGAAAAAAATCCATACCATATAAGAAAGTTACAATCCGTCCGGTATTGATAGGCGGCAAGCTCATGTATCAAGCCGAATACTTTCATACCAATAAAGCATTTCACGATAATCTCACGGCGGATGAAGCCGCAGCGCTTGCATTAACGCTGATTACTCGTGATTTCAAGCAAGTAAATGCTTTCACTGATACGGAAGAAATCCAAATTCTTGCCTCTAATCCGGCTGCGCCGAAAATCATGCGCCGTGCATCATCGCACTGCTGCACGCCGGTGGAATCGCTTGCGCACAATCGTGAAAAAAAGCGCATCATACCCGACGGCGAACCGTGCGATTTTCTCATCCGACTCGGCGTTATGGATAAACAGGGCAATGTTATTAAAAAGCATTATTCCAAATATCGTCAGATCAACCGTTATCTCGAAATAGTCGATGACGCACTCGACTATCTGCCTGTGACGGACAGACCGCTCCGAATTATAGACTTCGGATGCGGCAAATCATATTTGACCTTTGCACTTTACTACTATCTGAAAGTGCTCAATAAAAGAAATGTGGAGATTGTCGGGCTTGACCTTAAAGCCGATGTTATAGAGCTTTGCAGCAAGATTGCAAACGAGCTTCATTATGATGGTCTTAAATTTCTTATGGGTGACATTGCAGACTATACCAACGACTATGCCGACATGGTCGTTACACTCCATGCCTGCGACACCGCAACAGACTATGCGCTTATAAATGCCGTAACATGGGGTGCGCCGGTCATACTTTCAGTGCCGTGCTGCCAGCATGAGCTGTTCTCACAGATTGACGAGCCTATTCTCAATCCTATGCTCAAACATGGTATTCTCAAGGATCGTTTCACCGAAATACTTACGGACGGACTGCGTGCGCTCAAGCTTGAAGAAGCAGGCTACAGGGTTTCATGCGTCGAGTTCACTTCACTCGAGCACACTGCACGCAATATCCTTATTCGTGCAGTAAAAGAGCCTGATGCCAAGTCAAACAAAAAAGCTCGCAAAGAATACGAAGCTATCCGTGATTTTTATAAGCTCAATCCAACTATCGACATTTTGAATAGATAACAGCAAGTACCGCACATAGCCGATACATCATAGTGCCATATACCGGTTTCGGCAGCTGTCAGCATTTTCACCGTGCTATATCATACAGATGCGGCTCTCTCGTTAACGCTAAATACCCTCTTCACCGATA
Source organism: uncultured Oscillospiraceae bacterium (assembly GCA_964428785.1). Taxonomy (GTDB): domain Bacteria; phylum Bacillota; class Clostridia; order Peptostreptococcales; family Anaerovoracaceae; genus QAKD01. The sequence continues at coordinate 9,010 of CAYRZK010000007.1, forward strand.
TATTCTCAAATTTTCGATATCGGTAAGGAGGGTACTTTTTCACCAGAGCATCACATATACTTGCGCATGATATTCAATGCATTCTTTTCAAGTCTTGAGACCTGCGCCTGACTTATTGCTATCTCGTCTGCGACCTCCATCTGTGTCTTACCTTCAAAAAACCTCAGCTCGATTATGTGTTTCTCCCTTTGAGGCAGCTTTTTTATCGCTTCCGAAAGCGATAAATCTTCTATCCACTGCGCATCTGTATTTTTTGTATCACGCACCTGATCCATCACATATATCGCATCACCGTCATCGTGAAATACCGGCTCATACAGCGAAAGCGGCTCTTGTATAGCATCCAATGCCATCACCACTTCTTCTGCCGCAAGCTCCATTTCTTTGGCGATTTCGCTTACCGTCGGCTCTCTCAGCAGCTCTCTTGACAGACGCTCCTTCACCGCAAGCGCTCTGTATGCCGTATCCCGCACCGATCTCGACACCCTTATCGCATTATTGTCTCTCAAATATCTTCTTACTTCGCCTATAATCATCGGGACGGCATAGGTAGAAAACTTTACGCCGTGCGCCATGTCAAAATTATCAAGCGCCTTTATAAGCCCTATACAGCCTACCTGAAACAAATCGTCCGGATTTTCACCCCTATTTGCGAAGCGCTGGATTACACTTAATACCAGCCTTAAATTTCCACGAATAAATTCATCCCGAACCTCCATATCACCCGCCTTTATCTTCTTCATCATATCCTGCATATCATTATCCTTATATACAGGAAGCTTTGCGGTATTCACTCCGCATATTTCCACTCTGTTCGCCATATCCGCCATACCCCTCAGAAGAGTTTTTCTAAGATAATCATGCGCAGATACAGCATATTTTATTCTTGATATATCATTATTCTCTCAGCTCGCTATCCGAGTTTCTTTATTTCCTTTCTCAGCCTGCTTATTATCTTCTTTTCAAGCCTTGATATGTATGACTGCGAGATCCCCATGCTGTCTGCCACTTCTTTTTGCGTCATTTCCACTCCGCTCAGAAGTCCGAATCTCATCTCAACGATCCTGCGTTCACGACTGCTCAGCTTGCCCATTGCATAATGCAGTAAATCCTTATTCACTTCTTCTTCAAGGTCATTAAAAATTATATCGCTGTCTGTGCCGAGGATATCCGAAAGCAGCAGCTCATTCCCATCCCAATCAATATTGAGCGGTTCGTCAAACGACACCTCGCTCTTTGTCTTATTGTTTCTTCTCAGATACATCAATATTTCATTTTCGATACATCTGGATGCATATGTTGCGAGCTTTATATTCTTGTCAGCCTTAAAGGTATTGACTGCCTTTATCAGTCCGATAGTACCTATCGAGATTAAATCTTCAACATTCACACCGGCATTTTCAAATTTTTTGGCTATGTATACGACAAGTCTCAGATTTCTTTCGATAAGAACAGCTCGTGCCTCTTTACTGCCATTTTGAAATTGCTCTATAAGGTCATGCTCCTCTCCTGCCTCAAGCGGCGGCGGAAGCACATCACTGCCTCCGATATAAAACAGCTCTCTGATAAATTTAATTCCGAGCCGTTTTTTTATCATTCTCTTCAATGTTTCGATTTTCATTATATTATTCCCCTTTCCATAACCTCTCCGTTAAGCAAAACATCGAAACCTGATGTACCGCCTCTTGCTTTAAAGTCTCCATTGTAAATTCCAAAAATCGCAGGTGCATACTTTACTGTCATGCAATCCGAAATATTACTCCCCACATATGTATTTTCCGCCATCACAATAAGCATATCAGCTCTGAAGCCTTCCATAATGCCGCAGCTTGTTCCTGCCGCAGTGAACGGTATCACGCAGTAACGCTTCGTCATTTCATCATTATTTATCTCTGCCGTCACTTTTTCCGCCGCTGTTTTTGAAATTATAAACACCGGTGCCCCGGTTATTTCGTCACACAGATGATTTCCCGTATCAATATATCCTCGCAAGCTGCTTTCATATTCACCTATGCGCAGTATAAGTTCTCTGTAAAGCAGCTTATCCTCCTTATCTTTCTTTACCATTTTCACGAAAATTATCAGCATGAACAGACCTGCCGAAACACCGAGCGCTATTGTGCCATAAGTAATTTCATTTGCATATATGTATCCTCTGCCTATAAATCCACGGCTTCCTGCCAAGCAGATAACGGCAAATGTTACGCCTCCCATCACAAAGCTTGTAATATAAAACGCTGCAAGCTGCTTCACTATTCCTTTAAGTCCGAATACAAGAGGCAGCAGCAACACCGCAAACATCACTCTGCTCAACATTTCGCCGATGCAGCTCAACCTTGCAAAAATTATAAACGAATACAGCCCGCATGCGACACTACCTAACACATATGCCCACTTCGTCGCTGTAAGCCCACAGATCAGCGCTGTAAGCTTTAATATAAGGAAACCCACTATTAAGTTTTCAAGAAACAAATATTCACCATAAACAACCACATAAAAAACCTCCCTGCCCGAATATTATATCCGAACAGCGAGGTTTGATTTTGTCAAAATTTATTGTCGATTTATAACTATTTGAGAGCTGCCTTAGCCTTTTCGCAAAGAGCTGTGAATGCAGGAGCATCATAGATAGCCATTTCCGAAAGCATCTTTCTGTTAATATCGATATTCGCTTTCTTAAGACCATCCATAAGTCTTGAATATGAAATGTCATTCATTCTTGCTGCTGCGTTGATTCTTGCAATCCAGAGTCTTCTGTAATCTCTCTTCTTCTGCTTTCTTCCAACATATGCAGATCTTAATGATCTCATAACTGCCGGATTAGCTGCTCTGAAAATCTTGCTCTTTAACCCATAAAAACCTTTAGCCTGCTTTAATATCTTCTTATGTCTCTTGTGTGCGTTTACGCCTTTTTTAACTCTTGCCATGTAACCTTACCTCCTATAACTATTTTCCCATTGATCTAAGCATTCTCTTTAAGTCTGCGCTTGTGAGCATAGTAGCCTTTCTGAGGCCTCTCTTTCTCTTTGCCGACTTCTTAGTAAGGATATGACTCTTATAAGCTTTATTTCTCTTAACTTTTCCTGATCCTGTTAACTTTAATCTCTTGCAAGCGCCTCTATGCGACTTCATCTTGTTCTTCGCCATGTCGAATAACTCCTCCTATGATTAGAT
>CAYRZK010000008.1:0-11685 GCA_964428785.1 uncultured Oscillospiraceae bacterium
GTTGTACATTCCGATATATTTTGCAATGTTTTCAGGCCACGACCCGTATGCGCTGAGCTGCGCATCGCTGATATTATTCGCCCTCAGCCAAATAACACCCATTTCGGCATATGTAACATTTCCGTCAGGCTTAAAGCTGCCATCCGGATATCCGTCTATAAGTCCGAGTGCCACGCCTGCGCCGATATATCCTTGCTTATCCGCCCAGTGTCCCGAAACATCCGAAAACTTTCCTGTATTGACATATGAGCTGAGCTGTCCTGTATTATTTGTCGCTATAAGCACCATTTTAATATACTCGGCTCTTGTTACATTACGCTCTGCATGAAACAGCCCGTCTTCGTATCCCTGTATCACCTTTTTGTCAACCAAAAACTTTACAGGTGTAAACAGCCTTGTATTAACAACATCGCTTGGATATGCCGAGTTTGAATTCCACTGCGAGTAGTCTACATTGCCCTCCGCCGCAGCTGCAAAGCATATGCTTGTTAAAACCAGTACCGCAAGCAGTAAAAGGCTTATTGCTTTTTTCATGTTTTCCCCTCCTCATATGGTATAAAATGCGCTGTGCTTACTGTTTATCATGGTTACATGTTTTCATGCGGATTAAACTCATTATCGCCTATGCTGATTTAATATATTGAAATTTAAACCGCAGTAAATTTAAACGCCCAAACAAATTTGAAATTGCTTTCGCATGCGCTTCATCTACACTTTCGTAGATGCCCATAATCAAAATAATTATATACTAAAGCCATACTGTAAGTCCATTACATGAATATTACATTTGGCTAATGCTCCATTTTCCGGCATTTCTGCGGCAGCAATCACTCCACTTGCTAAAAATTCAATATTTAGCAGCATGCAGACATTCATAGACTCCGATAAAGCTGTTCATAAAATGTTAATATTTATTACAACTGTTTATACTATAATCCTCCGCCTGCTGCTGATATAATATATGCAAGCGCAGACGAGATTTTTTGTACGGCTCGGAACAATCTTAATTATTTGTGCGACTAAATATATGAAAGCCTTTTGCAATTCCAACATTTTATACAATATATATAATTAAGTATCTCGGAGGGAAGGGAAGATTATGAAGAAAAAATTACTTAGCGTGCTTCTTGCATCAGCTGTCACCGCAACCGGCGTCTTTACCGGCTTTGGCTCACCTTTAACTGCAAATGCCGCCGTATTCAGCGACATATCGACACACTGGGCAAAATCATATATCGAAAAGGCTGCGGACAAGGGCATCATTTCGGGATATCCGGACGGTACATTTTTGCCGGACAATCCCGTAAAGCGTTCCGAATTTACCAAGATGGTAAACAACGCTTTCGGCAATACTGCCACATCAAACATATCTTTTTCGGATGTTCCGTCATATGAATGGTATTACAGCGATGTTGCAAAAGCTGTTGCATCCGGATATGCCGGAGGCTACGATACCGGTGATTTCAAGCCGGACAACTATATTACAAGGCAGGAAGCGGCGGTAATGCTTTCAAGAATTGTGCCTGCCGCAAACAGCAGCGCCAATCTCAGCACATATGCCGATAAATCAAACATTGCCGACTGGGCGGAAAGCTCACTTTCGAGAATTGTAGGCAAAAAATATATGGGCGCTTACGATGACGGGCGCCTCCATCCGCTCGACAATCTCACTCGTGCTCAGGCAGCCAAGATCATCACTGATATAGTGAATAACGAAAAAATTACCAAGACGGCACTCACAATCAAGGATGCCGACACCGAGCTCTCCAATCGCATATATACAAACGGTATTACTATACATAAGGATGTTGCTGACGGTGCGGTTAAGCTTGACAACTGCGTTGTTCTCGGCGCTATGTATGTACAAGGCGGCGGCAGCGACAAGCAATTTATAGACATTGTTGACTCCCGCATTTCCGAATTGCAGATAAGCAAAGCTGCCTCATCGGTAAAAGTGCGTGCAAAGGGTGATACACGCATATTGACGACAAGCGTGTGGAAGGAAGCCGATCTTGTTACATCTTCGCTTGGCGGCGGACTTTTCGGCACAGGCTTTGACATCGTAAATATTTACGGCAGCAGCAAGGTCTCGCTCGACGGTAATTTCCCTGTCGTTAATATCACAGGACGCAGCGCTGATGTTGATTTCACTTCCGGCACCATCAAAACTCTCGATGTAAGCTCAGCAGCTGCGAATTCCGAGATAACTCTCGACACATATGCTACCATCACGACTGCCGATGTTAACGCAGCAGTAGCTTTTAAAGGCGGCGGCACCATCAAAACTCTCAATGCCAATGCTTCCGGCATTTCATACGAAACAAAGCCGAGCAAAATAAACACAGCTGCAAATATCACCGGTCCTTCATACTCAGATGCAGCGCTTGACATATCGCCAAATCCTTCAAAAGGTGCGACGGATATAAGTGTCTCGGACACTATAACACTTTCATTTGCAAGTGCTGTTACGAAATACAACGGCAAATCTGTTTCTGACAGTGACCTCACTTCAATGATTGAGCTTCGCAAGAAGAGTTCATCCGGTACGAAGATTGTTTTTTCGGCATCAATAAACTCTTCCAAGAAAAAGATTACTATTACACCGGACAGTGACCTCGATTACAATACTAAATATTATGTAATCATCAAAGCCAACACCTTTAAAAACAGCGATGGTCAGGGTAATGAAGCCTTTTCCACTTACTTCACTACAGCAAGTGAGAATTCCGGAAGCATCACCATCTCGCCGAAAAACAAAGCAACGGATATTGCCGTTTCAAGCAATATCACCATTACTTTTCCTGAAGCGATGAGAATGCGTGATGATTCCGCAATCAAAAGCAGTAACATCAGCAAATTTATTGAGCTCCGCAAGGGCTCTTCAAGCGGCTCGAAGGTCAGTTACTCAGCTTCTATCAATTCATCGAAAAAAGTAATTACGATAGACCCTTCAAGCAATCTCGATTATGGCACTAAATATTATGTTATAATCGATAAAAATTCAATAGAGAATTCGTCCGGCAAGGGTAATGCTGCTTTTTCATCATACTTTACCACAGCTGATTATTCGTACAAGATTTCAAGCATCACCGCTTCTTCCAACGAAGACAGTATTACTGTAACCGTAACACCATCGCAAAAAGGCGATCTCTATGCTGTTCTTTTGACAAAAAGCTCAAAAGCTCCGTCGGCTTCCCAAATCAAAACCGGTCAAGACGGTAACGGCAACTCTGCCTTAAGGGTTATTGGCAAGACAAGCGTAAACAAGGATAATGCGAAAACGCTTCCTGCTTTTACCGGCCTTGACGACAGTACAGAATATGTCATATACTGCGTATTGGTATCAGGCTCGAACACATCGCCTGTAGCTTCAAAGAATATCACGACCACTGCTCCGAGTATACCGAATGCGGCGCTTACAGGCATCAACATTCCATCAAAAAAGAGCATGAGCCCGGCATTTTCGGCAAGCACTACAGAGTACAATGTAACAATGCCTTTCGGCTCCGATAAAGTATCAATAGCTGCTTCTGCCGATTCGGGCGCTACAATTAAATATTCATCGGACAATTCCTCATGGTCTTTGGAACCGATTACCGATGCATCCATTTCGGGTGCTACCAAGAACAAATTCTATATCGAAGTTCTTGAAAGCAGCAAGACCGATACAGTTTATACTGTCACTGTGACGGTTGACGGCGATACAGATTTAAGCTCCGTTTCCATGACTTCTCCGGAGGGTAATGTAGACAGCAACGCAGCTTATACAACATTTATCGCACCAAGTGATGTGTCTTATGTCGAAATCACCATTCGTGCCAAGGACAGCAACGCATCCATTGTCTGCACAGCCGACCTTACCGATGTTTCGAATCAACCGGGTGTGCTTACAGGCAAGCTTGCCATTACTTCCGATACTACAAGAGTAAATTATACTATTAAATCAAACCTCAGCGAAAAGGATTTTTCCTTTACCATTGAGAAGAAAGCCGCTCCGAATACGGGCAGCGATATCCAAGCTCCCGAAAACAATAACTGATACCGGCTCTAATCTTCGGCACTGCCGTGCCGCCGATCCAAATATCGGCGGATGTACGGCAGTGTCTTTTTGTCCCACTCTACCAAACACGATGAAGCTTCATATCGCTTCCGTCCGTATTATCTATCATTACAAGCACTTCGTCCGTAACGGTTTTGCCGTCCGTATAGGCTGCTTCAAATACAAATGTCAGCTCGCTCTGTCCCTGCTGTGCAAGCTTTGCCGCAAGGTCACGGTCAAAATAGCTTCCCTTGTACACTGCTTCTCCCGCCTCCGAAGTACCGCTTCTCGTCAATTTAACTGATGTCCCAGGATACTCCTTTACAAATACCTTAACCGATGCCGGCATACCGGAAACTATTGCTTTTAAATCAAATGCCTCCTGCGGCCAAAATGTATTGCTGCTTCTCGGATGCGCCGGATTTTTTTCATTATATTCGAGTCGTTTCTCTTCCCATGCCGCAAAATGTCCTACGCTTCCGTCAATACCTGCCCCGACTTCCACTTCAAAATCATAAAAACCGAGCCCTGTTCCTGTTTCATCACGCACAGTACATACTGCGGCATATTTTCCTGCCAAAGCACCTCCCGGCACTATGCCTGTTCGTATTTCCGGATATTTACCTGCTGCCGTCGGTGCTATTCCGTCCTTTTTATGTGTATACACAAGTTTCCCCTCGTAATAAAGCTCCGTTACAAGGCTCAGCACATCCTTTTCCGCATCATTTACCGTAATTGTCAAGCTCATCCGTTCTCCTGCTTTTGGCTTTGACGGGTTTGTTTTTATCGTTTCTATCCATGGTGCGGCAGCCTGTCCATCTATATAGAAAGTAAAGTCGGCTATATTGGAAAGCTTATCATAAGCAATGCGTCCGGTGCTGTCCTGCTGCCAATGTTCAACGGTATATTTGCCGTCAATATAAAATCTTTCAATAGGTGCGGTAAGTATTTTCCCTGCCTCAGGATGTATACCGTCATTCGCCGCAACATGTGTATATCTCCAATATTGTGCCTTTGACGGATCATTCTCAAAGTCATAATATGTTTGACCGTAAACTACTGTCTCGCCCGTTTTGTAAATCGGTGCTGTCGTACCAGATACCTCACCGCTCACATTTTCGACAGTAATAGTTCCGCCGTCCGCATTGAATTTCAACGCATCGCTCTTTTCGGCATATCCGTCCTCAACATATACTTTTTTACCGTTTTCAATATAATACATTCTGAAATTGCGCATTGTCCATTCGCCGTTTCCGCTTACGCTGATGGTAACAGTACCGTCAAATACCTCATCCTCAAAATATATTTCATCCGTTTCCGGGCTTATGAAATATTTTTTCTCGGTGATCGAATTATTAAGTGCATTTGTCAATACCATCTCCATTTTACCGAACCCTGCTCCTGCCTTATACAGCGATGCTGTCTTTGCCGTTATACTTCCGTCATGCTTTTCGGACACCATCCTAAGCGGACTCGGTACAGTCATCGGATAATAGCTGCCGTCCGACTCCTCACGCACATCGAGCTCTTTATCTTCAAATATCCAATGCACACCATGCTTCTTGCTCGGAGACGATATAAGCTCAACTGCTGTAAAAACAGCCTTCATATCTTCCGGAACGGTTATCGTAAGCTCTTTTACACTATCGGTATCCTTCCTCTCCGCAATGCCTACAGCGCCGTCATCCGGAACAGCGTTTATATATGTCATCCTCTGCCCTGCAAACGAAACAATTTTTTCAGGCGTTGTAAAGCTGCCCTTTGTGCCGTTTGCACCATAGCTTAATACCGTATCGGTGCCTGCTGCAAGCGCTGCACCATATGCTTCGCCTGTCTTTGTGCTGTCTGCTGTTGTTTTCGCCTCTTCAATGTATATAACTTTTAAATTATCTATATCTATATAGCTTGCCACCGGTCTTTTTCCATACCCTTTTACACCAAAATCAAGACTGTGGCTGCCTGCTTCAAGAATATGCGGATGCACATATGTATCGCTCATATCGGAAAATCCGGAATTTCTATACCACCTTTCACCATCTATATTCACATAAGCTTCATCAACATTGCTGCGTTCCGCTTTCATTTCATAATCAAATACCAGAACTGCCTTTTTTCCTTTTTCTATATCAAAAGTCAGCTTTGAGCTGTCCGACAGTGCTCTGTTCTTACTCGATGAATCCTTGCTTCTGTGCAGTGCCGCTCCGTAATATACCCCATCAGCCGTTCTCTCGGCAGCAATGCCTGAAAAGTAATTGTTCATGCTTGCCGGATCCGAAAAATCCTCTTCAAAGATTTCAGTCACTATATACGAATTTCCCGTAAGAATGCTTTTATCTGTTTCATCCGCAGCTCTCCTTATTTCCGCCGTTATCGAGACCGGTTCTTTAATATCGCCGCTGTAATCCATTTCGTAAAAATACTGTGTATCAGGTAATAATGTATACTTCCTGCTTATTACAGTCACTCCATCCTTATTGTCATTCTTCGATATCACCTTAATACCGCCGCTGCCGCTCTCCAAATTCTTCATGCTGTATGCAACAGCTTCCGCAATATTCTTCTCCTCGGCATTTCCTATAAGTGCATTTTCCGCAAATGCCAGCTTTTCCGCTGCCGCCGCACCAAGCAGTCCGCCATGCTTTTCGTCGTTTTCTGATGCGTCATAGTTATCAATATAAACAGCTGCTTTATCAAGCCCAGCAATGCTTTTGACAGGTGCAAATCGTGCAATGCACGATGCTGTCTCAATATCCTCTGTTTTCGGTAAGCGTGCAACTTTTAAAGCCTGCAAATTCATTCCGTCACCGTAGGCATATTGTGCTCCATCGTTTGAATATGCCGAAACCACATATTCATTTCCCAGCTTACCGTATTCGCAAAGCACGCCGCCTGTATTCAACTCACCGAACATTGTGCTTCCGCTCTGATATGCTTTTGCAGTGCCTGCCTGAGTATCAAACACAAGCTGCACAAATGATGTATTATAATACGAGCTCAGGTCCGAACCATCCGATAAGCATGTTGACCAGTTTCCGGTATTAACAATCGCATAATTATCAAGCTGTACCGCATACATAGCCTTACCGGCATCACAGCCGCTGCCCGATGTACCGCCAGAGCCTGTCACTCTCTCATACAAATACGATATCGGAGTCTTTTCTCCGTAAACATCATACAATGTCACATTTATTCCGTAACGATATTTATAGCCCGATGAAGATGTTCCCGTTTTTCTGTATGTATTATAGAGAACCGCCACATAATCAAAGCTGCCGTCATTCTTATATACCAGCAGGATATCATGCTCCTTGTCCGTATTCCACCCTGACCTAAAAGCAAGCTCTTTCCCATCTCTGTCAAAAACATGAAATGCTCTCATATTATCACGACTGATGCACACATTACCGTCGCTGCCAAAGCCTGCAAGTGTATATGTGCTTGCATACGATGCGCCGGATGCTTTCATTGCCGTCAGCCTGATCTCCTCTGTCACCGGATTCATCGCCACACGCATCACTGTACTTCCGCTGCCTGCGACAAAGCATATCTCTCCGTTGATTCTTGCGGCTGATCCGCCTCGATCGCAATATGATTTTTTCATTGCGATTTTCCCACTATACACGAAGCTGATTTTACCGCTTCTCATATTCACGGAATACATACCGTCCGCTTTAAGTGTATAAATCATTTTTTCCGAAACAAAATTGTCATATCCAAACTCCATAGGCACTGTGCCGACAAGAACACCGTTTTCTTTATCGTAAATAAGCGTCTGTGAAGAAGTTATAAAATACAAGTATTTTCCGGTATCATCCTGCGCCATTCCTCTTATTTTATTTATATCCGCATTGCCGATTTGCTCTTTTGATACTGTAATCTGCCATTTCGGCGATGTGTCCTCGCTGATTTCGAGAACATCTCCGCCTTTTGATACCGCTTGACCCGCTTCCGCAAGGTCATATGCATTTATAGTATACGGCGCATCAATGTCATATGAATATATACTTGTTGTCTTTGCCTGCTGTGTCCATGTTCCGTCTATTGTATACAGCGTATTATTATCCGCCATATACCAGTCCTTTTCAAGAAATGTTTCGTTCATGCTGTATCCGTAAGGTCTTTTCAAAAATGCCACCGTATCAAGTGCTTCCGAAACATTCAGCTCATCCTCACTATGTGTTCTTACAACGCTGACATTCGTATGAATCCCATTTTCTATCAATCGCTGCATTATTTCGGCTTTAAATGCATCCAATCTTTGCTTTTCATCATCATTAAATGCAAGCATTACCAGATTTCCCTTTTTCAGCTTTTCCGCATTCAGGCTGACTACAGGCGCAATATTGTCAACCTCCGTTTCAGCACTGCCGCTTCCTGCCTTCCTGTCACTTTCGCTCACATATTCTTCAAGCGTTTCTTCTATCCACTTATCCTTTACATCCAGCTTAAATTCTACTTTACCGACTCCTGATTTTTTGTATGCAACACTGCGCCAAATCCCAAACGATGCATCCATAAGCATTCCGCCGCTTTCCGAAACGCTCTTCCATTCAGACCAATTTGTGCTGCCGCTGTTTTCATCTATTTGCTCATCAGCACTGACCGACTCCTCACGCACATACCATGCTCTTTCTGCATCATCTCCATCATAAGCCGTGATATCTTCCGCATATACATATGCTGTATTCGTTCCTTCATCTCTGAATTGAGGCTTTTCAGCTTCTATTACCACTTCCGGTGCTTCATCTGACAAAACAGTAAAATCCTTTTCGACAATATCGATATTGCCTCTTGTATCCTTTGCAAAGATCCTATATGTCATCTCTGTCTTTTCTTCATTTTTTGTCAGAAATTCCGCTTCTATCCTTGTAAATTTCTTATCCGAGCCTACATCCTTAATCGCTCTTGTTTTTATGAGTGACGAGTTGTCATTCACATTACTACCGCTCCCCTTACCTGCGATGCTTACATCATGTTCAAGATGTACACGCTGCGCACCGCCTTTTTTCTCAATTTCTATATATAGCTCTGTCAATGGATAATTGGGATTTTCCGCTATCGTAACAGACAGCACCTGCCGCCTGTTTTCTTTTTGTACACCTCCGAGTATTTCGCTTATCGAAGGTGTTTTCAGCACTTCTATATATTTTTTATCAGTAAGTGCACTGCCGTTTTTCGGCTTTACCTTCAGCGTCACACTTTGTTTACCCGCTTCATTAAATGTAATATCTGCCTCCGTGTCGCCCTGCCTTTTTACTTTTCCGTTTCCCGAAGCCGTAAATGAGTTGGCCGCAAGTCCCTCATCGTACATTCTTGCTGCATTGTACGCTTTACCGTCCACTTCAAACATCGAACGATCCTTTGCGGGCGCACTATGCCCTTCATATGTCACATCCGGAAGCTCAAGCACAGCATTACCGTCAACAGCTACTGCTTCTCCGTCGTTAATATCGCCCTCTGTTTCACCTCCGGCTATATCTCCGCTTTCATCCTTTGCTTCCTTTTCTATCGTATATGTAACCTCAAACTCTGCCGGAATATAGTATCTGTACCCCTCTGTATATTCCGACTGTGTTTCTTTTCTGAGATTCATAGCCTCTCCTACCAGCGTCGTACTTACCGAATATGTAAGGTTTTTATCATTGAATGATTTAACGCTGATACTTGCGGAGGGCACAGTCCATGATGCAAAAGCTCCGGAATATCCGTCATCGAAGCCACCCGTTACCGATATCACCTTTGCTCCGTCAGGCAGCCTCCCTGCTATATATATTGTAAAGCTCGAAGAAATCGACGAACCCGGCTTCTTGCCAAACTGCCATGTGCCGTTTATATGCTTCCAAACATCGTAGCTTGCCACATCAGTAATTTTTTTACTCTCTATTACGGTAACTGTCTTTGTACTGCTCACTGCTTCTCCCGCATACACTTCTCCGCCGTCACCGCAAATAAGTGTTCCTCTGCCGCCTAATTCCACCTGCACTGCCGCAACGCATACCGGCACAATAAAGGCTGTAATCAATAAAAGCATCCGCCATATATGCTTATATTGCTTCTTATTTGCAAGCCCCGGCAAGCTGCATCGACTTTTTCTTTCATTCTTAATCCGTTCCAATCCCAATCCCCCTTTTTCATCTATCTCAATTTCACATAAGCCGTATTTCGTATAATTCATGCACTTGAAACAGCTTCTGATTTCTCTTCGCCTGCTGCACCCATTGCAAGTATTATTACACTTAATGCACGAGCCTTGATATAAAGCTCATTTTCCGCTCCCTGTGCATCAGATTGTTATATCCGTAAACCTATACACCTCGCTCCCGTCCTCGAACATAAAATACATTTTTTCCTTTTCATAAGTATTTCCCTCGGTATCGGCTACAAAAACATAATATTTACCCTCTTTTACCGAAAAGCCTCCCGGAAATCCGATCGGGCTTAATATTGTGCCGTTTTCAAGCATTATGAATATAAACGGATATTCTTTCTCCGAATAAATTCTGATCGTGCCGTCATTGGCATATTCCAGCTTTGTAATATCTTTATCCTGCATCCGACTTTCAATAACATGATATATCACAGGCTTCACTCCGCTTCCCGTTTCGGCTTTTCTCACAATCACTTTTCCCGTTTCACTTCCGCTTCCCGTGTCAGTGTCAATTTCGTTTCTGTTTTGATCCCATTCATCCTCTTGCAGCTCCGCCTCCGATATGCTTTTTTGCTCATCCATATATTCTTTCAGTCGGACAATTACAACCGCTGCTTCAGCCCTTGTCAGCGTTTTTTCGGCTCCGAAGCTCCTGTCCTCATATCCCGTCAAAACCCCTATACTGCTCGCCTTCATAATGTCATACGAATATTCACTCGCAGCATTTACATCAGTAAACATTTCATCAGCTTCCTCCAAAGACATATGATTTATACCGCTTGATCCCGTTATGATTTTGCTTGCAATATGTGCCATATGCTTCCTCGGTATCTTCATTCCCAATGTGCCCGAATTTATATGCGTCATATCAAAGTATCCGTCAGCAGCTGCCGCATAATAATAATTTTCCGCCCAGTGCGCAGCTCCGCTCGCATTCTCTGCACTCTTACCGCTGCATGCAGTATATGCAAGCTTTATAAACTCTCCGTATGTCACTGAATTCCCCGGCTTAAAGCTCCCATCCGGATATCCCGATACTATCCCCTCTTCGCACAATTCTGTAATTGCATCATAAGCCCAATATGTTTTCTTAATATCACTGAAAGTCTTATTTGCTGTTTGATGTAAATCGCCCTCTCCTGCATTTTCAGCTTCTTCCGCATAAACAATCATGTCACTTTTTTCATCGACACATATTCCTGCTCCGAGCAAAACACTCGCTGCCATAAAACATGCAAGCATTATCCCCAATGCCCTTTTACTGTTCGTCTCCATTTCAATCCCCTTTCAAATTCCATATTTTTACATTTTCATTTTGATTTTACAATATTTTACATTTATTGTCAATCATCGTTTAACTTTTTTTATTCCGAATGAAGGACTGCTTTGAGACATTGCCGGAACAGCAAAAAGTTCCCGTCAGACATTAAAGCGTCTGCGGGAACTTTTTTATAATTCCGGTCTTATTTTTTAATTAGTTTATGAATGAGTATAGACC
>CAYRZK010000009.1:0-11675 GCA_964428785.1 uncultured Oscillospiraceae bacterium
TATTTCCGCCCCTGATATCAAAATGTTTTCATCGCCGCAAAGGAGACTTCCGTGCACTGCCTTTGCGATTTCCCCTACTGTTATTTTTTTCATAAATACTCCCTTAATATTTCTCTGTCATCAAAGTGTACTTTTTCATTTCCTATTATCTGATATGTTTCATGCCCCTTACCGGCTACGACTATTATATCGCCGGCTTTCGCAATTCTTACAGCTTTCCTTATCGCCTCTCGCCTCGAAGCTTCCTTTTCAAATCTATCGCCTGCGGCTTCAAGCCCTGCCGCAATCTGGTTTATGATGTCCGACGGTTCTTCGTTTCTCGGATTGTCGCTCGTTATAAATATATAATCCGACCATTCACCGGCTATCTTACCCATCTTAGGTCTTTTGTCCGCATCCCTGTCGCCGCCGCATCCGAACACCGTTATTATCCTGCCTGCCTTTGTTCTCTCATCTTTATCTCTGAGCTCACTTACGGTTTTGAGAAGATTAAAAAGTGCATCCGGAGTATGTGCATAATCACATACAGCTATGATACCGTCTTTTTCCGTAATTTCAAATCTTCCAGGAGCGCCCTTGAAATGCGCTATATACTCTGCACATCTGCCTAAGCTCACAGCTTTTCTTTGCTGCCTTGCAAGCGCTATTGCCGTTACAGCATTGTAAATATTGTATTTTCCCGGCGGCATTATGCTTATGTCCGCCTTTTCCATATACCCGTTTTCGCTTCGTTCCGTAAGCACAAAGCTTGTTCCCGAAAATCTCTCACCTGTCGCTTCCGCAAAATAATCTGCATCGGTGTCCGTAAGCGATACGGAAAACACTGCCCTGCCTCTTTTCTTAAGCTCAGAGTACAGCCTGCGCCCATATCCATCATCAATATTGATTATTGACGCCTTTAGCGTATTAAAATCAAACAATTTCTTTTTACTAAGGAAATATTCTTCCATATTTCCGTGATAATCCATATGATCCTGCGTAAGATTTGTAAATGCAGCATATGTTATCGGTACTTCATCGACTCTGCCTTGTGCCAGTGCATGTGATGATACCTCTGCTATGACAGTATCTATCCCCTGCTTCTCGGCTTCGTTAAAATATTTTTTAAACGAAGCTCTGCCCGGCGTCGTATTTATTGCTTCATACTCTTTATCGCCGATCCTGTGCGTTATCGTACCGATAAGCGCACAGCTCTCGCCGCAGCTATGCAGTATTTCGTCAAGCATATATGCCGTAGTCGTCTTGCCGTTTGTTCCCGTAATCCCGAAAACCTCCATTATTCATCACTCCCAATACAGATATACGGTACCTCCCGTATTCAGCTTTTCGCCCGCTTTAGGATACTGGTCTATGACAGTATGTTCACCGTCTGCCGTTTCTGTCATCGCAGGCGAGATTTCGTATTCAAGCCCCGCACCTTTCAGTCTTCCTATGGCATCGCTGAATGATTCCCCCGTTACATCCGGCACTGTTGCCATATTGCTTTCGAGCTGCTCAAGCTCTTCCTGTGTATATTCGGGCTGTATTTCGAGATATCTTAAGGCATCTTCAAGTATAGATCTTGCCGCCGGCCCTGCCGTTGTACTTCCGTACTTTACGCCTTTTGGATTATCAACGCCGACAAATATTGCTATCTGCGGATCATCCATCGGCGCCATACCCATAAATGACGAAAATGTTTCGTCGCTGTATCCGCCTGCCGTCGCCTTGTTTGCTGTTCCCGTCTTACCTCCGACTCTGTATCCCGGTATATCTATAGCACCGGAGCCGCCCTCTTTTACAACTGCCTCCATTATCAAGCACATTTCGGACGCTGTTTTTTCGGAGAATACCTTTCTGACCTCTTCCGTCTCGAATTCCTGTACCACATTGCCGTCCGAATCAAGCAGCGCCTTTACAAGCCGAGGCTTCATAAGCACTCCGTCATTTCCGAAGCAGCATATTGCCGTAAGCTGCTGCACGAGATTTACAGCAATTCCCTGTCCGTACGACATTGTCGCAAGCCCTACCGGGCCTGCTGTTTCTATATCCTGTATGAGAGGATATGCTTCTCCCGGATAATCGATGCCAGTTCTTTCGGTCATGCCTAGGAGATCAAGATATTCATAAAATTTTTCTATTCCTATTCGCTGCACGAGCTGTATCAATACAGGGTTACACGAATTTCCGACCGCCTGCACAAGGCTCTGCTGCCCGTGCGGATTGCTGTATCTCCAGCACTTGAGCGTTCTGTCCGCAACCTTATATGTACCTCCGCAGTAAAACTGTTCATCGAGTGTTGTAAGCCCCTCTTCAAGTGCGATCGCCGCTGTCATCAGCTTCGATGTTGAGCCCGGCTCAAAAACATCGCTCACTATCGGATTTCTCCACATTTGGTTCCAATATACAAGCTTATCCGCATCCGACAATGTTTCGAGATATGCCGCATCCTCTTCATTTACAGGCACTCTCGGATTATTCGGATCGTATCCCGGCACTGTTGCCATAGCAAGAATATCTCCCGTTTCCGGCTCCATCACCAGGCACATCACTCTGTCCGCCTGTGTCTCCGCAAGCGTTTCTTCTATAGCTTTTTCGACATAATGCTGGAGTGTTTCATCTATCGTGAGCATTACCGTAAGCCCGTCTTCAGCTTGATAATATTTCTCAACGCCGTACGAAAGTCCTCTTCCGGCACGGTCTGTATTTTTTATCCATCGTCCCTCAATACCGGAAAGATATTGATTATATCTCAGCTCTATCCCTGCAAGCCCATTATTATCGTCCGTCACACTGCCGAGCAGATGCGATGCAAAATTTCCAAGAGGGTAATGCCGCTTGACATCCTCCGCTATCTCGATTCCCGTCAGACTTTCGTTGTTTCTTATTTCATCGGCAGTTTCCTTGTCAAGATATTTTGCGACTTTGACAAGTGACTGTTCCTTTGCGATGAGTGCTTTTACCTCATCCACTTCCATTTCGAGTATATCCGCAAGGATCACCGCACAGTTATTTACATTTGCATCCTTTTCGGCATCCGTTTTTCCCGTTCTTACCTGCGCAGGTCTTGCCCACACCGAATAGCACACGGCGCTTGTTGCAAGCTCGTTGCCGTTCCTGTCAACTATGCTCCCACGCTTAGCTTCGATCGGAACATCCTTTGTCTGCTGTTCAACAGCCATTTTCGTATATTCATCAGCGCTTACTATTTGTATCCACCCGATGCGAAAGCAGAGAAGCAGAAGCATTGCGCAAACAATGCCAAATCCTATCGCAAGTCTCTTTTTTACCTTATTCGGTGTAGCTCCCATTTCAAATTCAAAAGCCGGAATCTTTATTACTGAATATAATTAAGTTTTCCGGCTGCCCCTTTCCATATGCAGTTATAGTCTATGACCAATATATTTTGATCTTTTTAGTTATATGCCTGTTCCTTAAGAAGCATGGCAAATTCGCTTCCTATTTCTTTCTCGCCTCCCAGATATACTATCTGGCTGCCGTACGGATATGTCATGCCGAGCTCTTCCATCGCTCTCTTTTCTATCACGGCAATATTCGTCTCTTTTTTGAGCGCAACATTGAGATTTCCTATCTCGCCCTCGATTACAGCATTTTCGCTTATCAATGTATTTATATCATACTTAAGCTGTGCCGAATATGCCGCTGAAATAATCACTGCCACTCCAAGCACACCTATAAATATCATAAGCAGAAGCAGCCTAAATCTGTCTTTTGCCGATACAGCTGAGGATTTTTGCTGTTCCTCTCGTCTTATTCTGTTTTTTCTCGGCTTCATATCGAGCCCGTATTTTCTGTATGACTCTTCATATTCGTGCCACTTTTCGGCTGCAATCATTTATCTTTATACCTTATCCTTTTAATTTTCTATCTTGCCGTTCTCGGCTCTGTTTTTTCGGCTACTCTGAGCTTGGCGCTCCTTGAGCGTGGGTTTGCTTCCAGCTCTTCGTCCGACGGTACTATCGGCTTGCCCGTTATTTTTTCTATATCGGCTTTCTTACCGCACACACATATCGGAAAATCCTTCGGACATGTGCATGGGTTTGCTCTCCTGTTAAATGTTTCTTTTATTATTCTGTCTTCAAGCGAATGGAATGTTATTATCGCAAGCCTGCCACCGACATTGAGTACATCGCAAAATTCTTCCGCAGCTATTTCGAGCTGACGGATTTCGTCATTTACCTCAATGCGTATAGCTTGAAATGTTCGCTTCGCAGGATGCGGGCCTTCACGCCGTGCCTTTGCCGGGATTGCCGCCTTTATCACATCAACAAGCTCCTCGGTATTTTCAATAGGCTTGTCCTCTCTTGCATTTACAATAAACTTAGCAATTCTCGCCGCCCATTTTTCTTCACCGTATTTCTTGATTACTTCGGCAAGCTCTTTTTCACCGTAACCGTTTACAACATCATATGCCGTCATACTATCATCAGCATTCATCCTCATATCAAGCGGTGATTTCTGCATATACGAGAAGCCTCTTTCGGCATTGTCGAGCTGAAACGATGAAACTCCGAGGTCAAGAAGCGCTCCGTCTATGCCGTCTATGTCAAGCTCTGCAAGTACATTCTTAATATCCGAATAATTACTCTGCACAAAAATTTTGCGACATTCAAACTCCGCAAGCCTTGCTTCCGACGCTTTTAATGCATCTCTGTCCCTGTCAATACCTATAAGCAATCCGTCCCTTGAAAGTCTCCGGCATATCTCGGAAGCATGTCCCGCTCCGCCTATCGTACCGTCAACATATATTCCGTCCGGTCTTATGTTAAGATTTTCTATGCACTCATCGAGGAGCACCGAAACATGTTTGAATTCCATAACCATCGCCTATAGTCTATATACCATACTCCACCATTTTCTTTGCGAAAACAGCCGCCGGGAGCTGTGTGCCGTTTTCTTCATTATTCCATTCTTTTCGGCTCCAGATTTCAAGCTTGTCCAAAACGCCGACCGTTACAAGATCCTTTTCGATCTCTGCATATTCACGCAGCTCCTGCGGAAGCGTGATCCTGCCGTTCCTGTCAACCTCGCACTCTACGGCATTTGAATAAAAATGACGTATGAATGCACGAGCATCCGGATCCGACGATGGGAGTTTACTGAGCTTTTCCATAAAATCCGTCCACGAGCTCATAGTATAAATATAAAGACATTTATCAATCCCCTTTGTAAGAACACACGAAAGTCCGAGCTCATTCCTGTGCTTCGCAGGTATGATCATACGATTCTTCGCATCTATGGAATTGTAGTCCTTACCCATAAACATAGCGGCACCGTCCTCAAAGAAGAAAGTCGGCTGTACCCATTAATTTTTCAGCGGCAGACTTTCTTGATATTTCCGAAATGCCGCAAGCGACATTTACTGCATAATAAGAAAGTCATCAAATCAATCAAATTTTCTAAAGCAGACTTTCTTGATATTTCGTAAATATCTCAAGTGACATTTTTTCCATAATAAGATAAAATAATGTTATAACCACTATAAACCACTTCAAACCACTTTGCAACATTTTTAGGTGATTTTTCGTTCATTTCAAACCAACTTTTCCACCGGCTACCCACAGCTCAGACACACACAAATCCCCTGTCAACAACATTTTGTATGCGAACAGGGGTTCGTGTCAAGATTTAGACTTCATCTTGTGTGTCCGATATTGTCGAAAACACTCGCTCAGCCCATATTTTCGATTCGTTTTTATAACACTTTTTTACCAGCTGCATCCGCTACATCCGAGCCACTGGTACGCATCCGGAAACGATGTATTCCCCGTGCTTCCGCAGCCGCAGTCAAAACCTCCTATGCTGCTTCCTCCGCTCGTTGCAGTCGCTCCTCCGCAAGTCTCCTGTGCACTACCGGATATGCCCACTGTACCGCATCTGCATATCGGAGCCTGCCTACATGTGCAATCATCCTCAGCATCCAGCTCATATGCCGCCTCCGTACCATCACACGGCAATGCAGCTTCACACGCATTAAGGCAGAAGAGCGTCTTTCTCACCACCTCCGCATTAAGCTGAGGCTGTAATACGAGCGAACCCGCAAGTGAAAGCGTCACCGCACCGTTTTCTCCGGCTGTAGCAGTAATTTCCGGGCTGAGCACATATGCTTTGCCTGTAAATCCGAAGCCTATCGTAGGGCTTACTCCGCCCACGCTGCAAGGGAGCGCAAGCTTAGGTATTGCAAATGTGGACTCTCCGGTTATTGCAATTCCAGCCTCCGGTGTTCTGAAGCTTATCACGAAGCAACATGTTTTTCCTCCCGTATTCACAGTTCCCTCAAGTACAACAGCCCCGTTAAAAGTCCACGGACCGGCGCCTGTGATCAAAAAGAAATTCTTTGACGGCAGACTGAGCTCATTGCATATTCTCCTGTTTATCTTAGTGATTAGGCTGCCGACCTCCGCAGTATATCTTCCGCCTGCTTGCGTCAGTGAATCCACCGCAGTTCCGTCAACGGTAACATCCGCTACCGTCAGCGTACCGTCTGCCAGCGTTATACCGCTTACAATCACATAGCTTTTCGTTATATTAAAAACTGCATCTGCCGTTATTGTACAGTCGCTTCCGCAGGTACAGCAGCATGTGCAGCCTCCGCCGCACCCCATATTCACGCTGTTTCTCCCACATATACAGTCTTCTCTGTTTTCTGCCGGCGTTAATATCGTCTCCGTTATCCACTCAGTTGTCGCAGGAATCGTTTCCAATATCGGGCAAGCCGACGCTTTATCATACGCATAGACCTTATCCATATACACAAGGTTTGCCTCTGTCTGCCCAAACGGAACATCCGAGGTATCGATGCTTGGGCCACATATGCCGCAAAGGTTTGAACCTGCGCAATTTCCAATACTATTCTGTGCCATATTTATAACCTCTTTTCAATTTTAAAATAACGCCGAAGCGCTATGTACGAGGCTCTCATATATGATATGCCGCATGTGTCTCATATGTGAATTTATGAGCTTGCTGCAAAGGCTCCAATCACAGTAAAAATAGGCTTTCTTGATATGAAGGAGTATCGCTTGCGATATCTCCGGAATATCAAGAAAGCCTTCCTCTGAAAGTTTAATGATTGTGGTGGCTTTCTTACATTTTGGTTACATTTGGCTCTTTTCCGTATGCACGGAACTTTTTTATGTTATTATCGTCTAAATACATATAATATGAGCAGACTCAAAATGTGTATTTAGAATGTGTATCAAGAAATGAGGGGATTAAGATGACAAAACAATTTAGCGCAAGGCATATAATAAAATTTTTTCTCATTATGCTTGTATTGGCGATAGCCTGCACAGCAGCAGGCTGCAATGGTAATTCGCATATCGACGAACCGGAAATAACCGTTGAATATTTGCAGGGAGAATATGCAGAGCAGCTCGTCCGTGACGGAGCCGAAGTCATCCTCGGCACAATAAGCGAGCCTATGTTTATATGCGATGCGCCGACTGACGGCACATCGGGCAGCGGCATCACAAATATGAGCTTCACGGTAAATGCCAAAGAGTATGTGAAGGATCCGAATTCGGAGAACGGATACTATATCGCTGACAGGAACAAAGCATATATAGCATGTGGAAGCACTGACACACGCATAGCCTTTGATTTTGCCGGTACGGGCACATTTGATATCGTAGATATAGAAGAATTTATGTCTCAGGATTTGAGCGATAAGCTCTTTGATGTTTATCTTATCAACGAACAGGCGCTTCTCATTCTCGAACATATTATTTAGCTTAAATCACTCCGGCAGTAAATATAGCTGTATAATATTTTTCGGATCTGCTTACGACAAAACAAAAAATAAAATTGTTAACATGGCAGTACGCCGATATCAAGCAATATCTAAGGCGGCTGCCTGTTTTTAAAAGCGCAAGAATATAAACATTGCTACTTTATAATACGAGGTAAACATATGGAGAATTTAAACAAATATTTTGATCATACTGCGCTTGCCGCAGCAACAACAACCGATGATATCAAAGCTTTGTGCTCGGAAGCGAAAGAATACGAATTTTACTCCGTATGCGTCAACGGATGCTATGTACCGCTTGCCGTGCATGAGCTTACGGATACCGATATAAAGGTTGCCGCCGTTATCGGCTTCCCTCTCGGCGCCATGTCTTTCGATTCAAAGGTCTTTGAAGCCAATGATTGCTGTGCAAACGGCGCATCAGAAATAGACATGGTCATAAATATAGGCGCCCTCAAGGACAAACGCTATGAATATGTTCGTGATGAAATCGCCGCCGTAGTTTCGACAGCAGATGACTATGATGCGATCGTCAAGGTCATACTCGAAACATGCCTGCTCACAGATGAAGAAATCGTCAAGGCCTGTGAGCTATGTGTGGCCGCAGGAGCAGAGTTTGTAAAAACCTCGACAGGCTTCGGTTCCGGCGGAACAACTGTGCATCACATAGAGCTTATGCGCAGCGCTGTCGGCAATCTTGCCAAAATCAAAGCCTCCGGCGGTATCCGTGACTTGCAGACATGCAGAGCCATGATCGAAGCCGGCGCAGACCGAATAGGTGCATCCGCATCTGTCAAGATAATGAATGAAATAAAATAAGCGATACCTGCTTGCCATTTTTTCATATACCGCAAAGAAATATTCCGATATAAATCACAGCATCATTAATGTATAATTATGGATGTTGTGATTTTTATTATATAGGGGATATCCGGCGATATTCCCAAAACAGCGGCAAAGCTGCTCTCGAATCGTATTGCCTAAGACGATTAAACGGCTTTGTTCTTATTTTGAAAGGAGATTTTACATTATGACGGTTGAACAAAAAAACAGCAAGACAAGATACTGGCTGTCTCTTTTTTCACTATCAACGGGCGGATGCTCCATCTGGCTTCTCGTATATATCAGATATGTTTTCTACGAGCAGATGATCGAAACGCTCGGCTGCACGAACGCTCAGCTAGGTGCGCTCAACACCATAGGTTCCGCCATGGGTATTTTTCTTCCCGTTTTCAGCGGAATGATTGCAGACAGATTTAATTCAAAATACATAATCATTCTGTCACTCATCGGCAATTCACTGTGTTCTTTTGTTTTCGGAACATTCACCACTTATCCTGTTGCCATGATAGTATGGCCGTGTCTGACGCTTACAACAGGTCTCGGTTACTGGGGATCGCTCGTTAAAATGATTAACAGCCTCGGTACTCCGGAACAGGCGGGGAGATCATTCTCCATCTACTATGCCATCTACGGCGTAGTCGCTGCCCTTATCAATGTTGTTGAAATCTGGGCAGGTACCAATTTCGGATTTAATTTCGCCGTATATGTAATCGGTACTATGACTGCTCTTGCAGCCGTTATGGACATCTTCTTCCTCCAAAATCCTGCCAAAATCGTGCGTACACAGGAGGAAATCGAAGCTGCCAAAGCCGGAAATCGTGACAAGATTAAATTCAAGGATCTCAGATTTGTTGTTAAATGGCCGGGAATGTATATCCTCGGACTCGGAGGATTTTTCTCATACATGCTCTATGCCAATGTATCATACTTCAATCCTTTCCTTGTAAATATCATAGGAATACCGGCAGAATATTCAAGTATGCTCTCGGTAATCAGAACATATTTTCTCATGCTCGTATGCCCTATAGGCGGCATCCTCGCCGACAAGGTGTTTCATTCGACAGCCAAGGCACTCCGTGTGCTCGGCATCGTATCGGCGCTTATACTTGCATGTGTATTTCTCTTTAAGCCGGGTGCAAATGTTCTTGTCGCTGCCGTTTACTCGCTCTTGCCGTCGCTCGTCATCATGCCTCTCTATTCGATCAGCAATTCCATCTTAAGAGAGCTGCATATACATCCGATGGTTCTCGCATCAACAGTAGCTGTAGCCGGATATTTCAGCACACCTGTAGATATGCTTTCGCCGCTTATTTTCGGTCACTGGCTCGATAAATACGGCAATAACGGATATACGCTTATTTTCCTCACTCTCATCGCTTGTGCTGTCGGTGTTATCATTGTAGAAACATTGGCTGTATCGCATCACAAGAAATGCCTTGCCGGAAAGCGCAAGATGGTCATTACGGAATAAAAAAATTACGGCAGTGCTTTTTTCGATTATGCACTGCCGTAATTTTATCATCTTACTATAATTCTTACTGTTACTGTCTCTATATTTACTATATATAATGGCTGCTAGTTGCTATCTGTCGCCGTAGCTATGACTTTTCATAACAAACAAAATATATCCGCTGCCTCGATGCTTGCCGCATTACCCCTCACTTTATAATGCATCCTCACTCTTTTCACTTTGATATATGTCATATTTCATTCGGCAAGCCTGTATTTACAGCCATACCATTTTTAAGCCAAAGTCTATCATTATACATTGAACAGGAAGTGCATAACATCCCCGTCTTTTACAACATATTCTTTTCCCTCGGAACGAATAAGCCCTTTTTCTTTCGCTGTAGCAAGATTACCGCCGCACTCGATAAGCTTATCGTATGCTATTGTTTCCGCTCTTATAAATCCTCTTTCAAAATCGGTATGGATTTTTCCTGCTGCCCCCGGTGCTTTTGTTCCACGCTTAATAGTCCACGCACGCACCTCCGGCTCTCCGGCTGTAAGGAACGAGATCAAATCAAGTAAGCTGTACGAAGCCTTGATAAGCTTATCAAGACCGGACTCCTGTATTCCAAGCTCTTCAAGGAACATAGCCTTCTCTTCATCCTCAAGCTCAGAAATCTCAGCTTCTATTTTGGCACATACGACTACTACCTCCGAGCCCTCTGTCGCCGCAAATTCTCTCACCTGCTTCACAAGCTCGTTCTCTCCGCCGTCCGCAATATCATCCTCGGAAACATTTGCGGCATAGATTATAGGCTTGTATGAAAGCAAATCGAGTGATTTAACAAATTCCTGCTCGTCCTCTTCAAGCTCACTGTTTAATGTTCTTGCTGATAATCCCTCTGCAAGAACATTATATACCTTATTGAGCAGATCAAGCTCCGTCTGTAAGCTCTTATCGCCTTTCAAATTTTTGGTCGTTCTCTGTATTCTTCTTTCGAGGACTTCCATATCGGAAAGTATAAGCTCCGTATTTATCGTTTCTATATCCGAAAGAGGATTAATCTTTCCGTCAACATGCACTACATTTGTATCCTCGAAGCAACGAACAACATGCACAATAGCAGCAACCTCTCTGATATGTCCGAGGAATTTATTTCCGAGCCCTTCTCCCTTTGAAGCGCCTTTTACGAGACCTGCGATATCATAAAATTCTATTGCTGTATAAACCGTCTTTTTTGAATTGTACATTTCATGAAGCACTTTAAGTCTTTCGTCCGGTACGGTAACTACTCCGACATTTGGTTCAATCGTGCAGAACGGATAATTGGCAGCTTCCGCTCCGGCTTTTGTTATTGCGTTAAAAAGTGTACTCTTCCCTACATTCGGAAGTCCTACGATACCTAATTTCATTTTATCTTATACCTATCCGAAAAGTCTTGATTTTCAAGGCTTTTCGCCTTTCGTTAAATTTCTTGTATGCCCTTTTTACGCCATTTTCGCATGAACTTATATGGAATTTTGCTGCATCTTTCAAAATCTATCGCATCCCATGTTAAGCCAATCATTTCACCGGTACGCAATCCCATTTCGAAAATTAATGCGAAAATGACACATTACTACGATTTTAATT
>CAYRZK010000010.1:0-11614 GCA_964428785.1 uncultured Oscillospiraceae bacterium
GAGCGTATAATCGGCAGAAATGTTGTGCGTCCGGATATTGCAGGCATTATGGGAGCATATGGTGCGGCTATAATTTCCAAAAACAACGATGATGATGTAAGAAGTACGATATTCGGACTGGAAGAGCTTGAAAGCTTCTCCATGGAAACAAGTCATACACGGTGCGGCGGATGTGAAAATCATTGTATGCTTACGATAAATAAGTTTAATGATGGTTCGAGATTTATTACCGGCAATCGTTGTGAAAAGGGCGAGGGAAAGGCACATACAGCAAGCGAGATACCTAACCTTTATCAATATAAATTCAGAAGGCTTTTTGATTACAAGCCGTTACCTACTGAGGATGCAAAAGGCGTGATAGGAATACCCCGTGTACTTAATATGTATGAGGATTATCCTTTCTGGTTTACGTTTTTCACGGAGCTCGGATATAGTGTACAGCTTTCACCGCAATCTTCAAAGCAATTGTATGAGAACGGCATGGAAACAATTTCAAGCGATACAGCATGTTATCCGGCAAAGCTGGTACACGGACATATTAAGTGGCTTGTTAACAATGGCAATAAGCTTATATTTTATCCAAGCATAAATCACGAAATAAAGGAAGATGCAAGTGCCTCCAATCATTATAATTGCCCGATTGTAGCCACTTATCCGGAAGTTATCGCAAATAATATGGATGACATATTTAATGAAAACGATGTTATGTTTATGCATCCTTTCCTGCCCTTTGATGACGATAAAAAGCTTATCAAACATTTAAGCAAAATTTTCGCAACATTCGGAATACAGCATAATGATCTCGAAAGAGCCGTTAAGGCTGCAAGACATGAAGAAAAGCGCTTCAAAGAGGACATCAAGAAAAAGGCTGAAGAATATATAGCATATGCTCGTGAAAACGGAAAGAAGTGCGTAGTACTTGCCGGAAGACCGTATCATCTTGATCCGGAGATCAATCACGGTATAGATAAGCTCATTACTTCATATGACATGGTTGTACTGACGGAGGACTCTGTGGCGCATCTTGGCGAGCTTGAAAGACCTATACGAGTGCTTGATCAGTGGATGTACCATTCGAGGCTTTATAAGGCAGCCGAATTTGTCGGAACTACTGACGATATAGAAATAGTGCAGCTTAATTCGTTCGGCTGCGGGCTTGATGCGGTAACAACCGATCAGGTAGAGGAGATTTGCAGCCGAAACAATAAGCTCTATACTGTACTTAAAATTGACGAGGGAACGAATATCGGAGCTGCAAAAATCAGAGTACGTTCACTTAAGGCAGCTATCGAGGAGCGTGAGAAAAACGGAATAAAGCATTACGAAAATAAAGCATCCTTCAGCAGAGTTGTTTTTGATGAGGAGATGAAAGAAAAATATACTATTCTTATTCCTCAGATGTCACCGATTCATTTCAGATTTCTTGAACCTGCACTGGAATATTCGGGATACAGAGCCGAGCTGCTCCCGGCAGTAGATAAAACAGCAGTTGAGGAGGGGCTTAAATATATCAACAATGATGCTTGCTATCCGACGATTGTAACTGTAGGTCAGATGATTTCGGCGCTCAAATCCGGAAAATATGATCTCGATAGGACTGCGATATTCATGACGCAGACGGGAGGTCAGTGCAGAGCATCAAACTATGTTGCGCTCATAAGAAAAGCGCTTAGGGATCTCGGAATGGAGCAGATACCCGTTGTTTCGGTGAATGCTACCGGGCTTGAAAAAAATCCGGGCTTTAAGTTTACTTATGCGCTCATAAAGCGTGCACTCATGGCGCTTGTAATCGGCGATATGTTTATGAAAGTGCTTTATGCGACACGCCCTTATGAGGAGGTGCCGGGCTCTGCCGATGCACTTTACGAGAGACTTTCCAAGAAAGCGGAGCGTGTTGTTGCCGCAGGTGATTTTTCAAATTACAAGAAGCTGTTGAAAGAAATAGCCGATGAGTTTGAAATGCTTCCGATTAAAGAAATCAAAAAACCTAAGGTCGGAGTTGTGGGAGAAATACTCGTAAAATATCATCCAACTGCAAATAATGAGATTGTCAATATTATCGAGCAGGAGGGCGGAGAAGCCGTAGTGCTTGACCTTATAGACTTTTTCATGTATGGATGCTACAGCAAGGAATATAATTATAAAGAGCTTTCGGGAAGCTATAAAACGATGGTAGGCAATAAGCTTGCGATAAAGGCGATAGAGATTTACAGAAAGCCTTATCGAGATGCGCTTAAAAATACGACAAGATTTATTAAGCCGTCATACATCGAAGAGATAGCTAAGTCGGCTACCGAAATTGTTTCACTCGGAAATCAATGCGGTGAGGGCTGGCTTCTTACGGGTGAAATGGTAGAGCTTATCGAAAAGGGTGTCGAGAATATCGTATGTCTTCAGCCTTTTGCATGTTTACCTAATCATGTTACGGGCAAAGGCATGATGAAGGCCTTGAGAAAGCGTAATCCGTATGTCAATGTAGCGGCTATTGACTACGATCCGGGTGCATCTGATGTAAATCAGCTCAATAGAATTAAGTTAATGATGGCTACTGCGCATAAAAATCTTGAAAAGAAGTATGGTGCTGATGTATAATGTATCTGCTACATATACGACAAGATCGTAAATCTATAAATCAAAGTTAGGAGGTGTCTCCATGGGTAGACACGGTACAATCGCAGGAAGAAAGGCGGCACAGGACTCAAAAAGAGCTGCAATGTTCACAAAATATGCAAGAGCAATCATAGTAGCAGCAAAGGCCGGCGGAGATCCTGATTATAATCCGACTCTCAGAGTTGCAATTGAAAAAGCTAAGGGCATAGGAATGCCTAACGATAACATCAAAAGAGCAGTACAGAAGGGTACGGGCGAGCTTGCGGGCGAAACATACGAAGAACTCACATTTGAGGGATACGGCGCAGGCGGTATAGCAGTAATTGTAGAAGCTCTTACAGATAACAAAAATAGAACAGCTTCATCTGTTCGTTCAACATTTGATAAGTATGGCGGCAATCTCGGTACACCTGGCTGTGTATCATATATGTTCTCAAGAAAAGGATTTATTCTTATTGAAAAGTCTGATTCTGTAGATGAAGATGCGCTTATGGAGACTGCTCTCGAAGCAGGTGCGGATGATATGGTTGTTCAGGAGGACAGCTTTGAAATCCTTACAGAGCCGTCGGCATATACAGATGTGCACCAGGCTATTTTGGATGCCGGTTATGAAATTCTCGAATCCGATATCGAATTCATACCTTCAATGGAATCAACTCCGGGAGACAGCGATATCAAAAACCTTAGGAAGATGATCGAAATACTTGAGGATAATGATGATGTTCAGAAGGTACATACGAACTGTGCAATAGATCTGTATGAAGAGTAAAGCTGAGCTTTAAATCAAAAAATGTTTTAACAGTTAATAATTACCTTGTTTATTATAGGTGATTAGGTATATAATAAAATCATCCTGAGATGTTCGTTTAGGATTTATAAAAGAACCTACATTTTGTTTTTGGGAGTCCGAGTTTTTGTCAGCATATGTCAAGCCTCCTTTGAGAGGAAGACAGAAGCGGGAGCAGGACACCCACCTATCGGGGAGATAGGGCGTCTTTTATACCCTGACGGCAAATCGGGATTATTTTTTACATTTTACTTTTTACGATTGGGAGGAGACGATGAAACCATTAAAACCGGCTGAAATACTTGATGCTACGATAGAAACGGGAGTATCCAAAGCAAACGGAAGCTTTGGAAAACTGTTTGTTCTGGGAATACTGGCAGGGGCATTTATAGCTTTTGCGGCTGAGGGAAGCAATATGGCAGCATTTAATCTGCTCGCATCTCCTGATACATATGGGCTTGGAAAATGCCTTGCCGGCGCTATTTTCGGGACAGGCTTAATGCTTGTTGTTCTGGCAGGCGGAGAGCTTTTTACAGGTAATACGCTTATAATGGCAGCTGTTGCTGATAAAAAAGTATCTTTTTTGAAAATGCTGAGAAATTGGATTATTGTTTATATCGGTAATTTGACAGGTGCGTTTCTTATTGCATATATGATGAATGTATCAGGGCTGTTTGATTCGGGAGCCGGGCTTCTCGGAGGTATGACTGTGAAAATTGCGGCAGGAAAAACAAGCCTGTCGTTTGCAAGAGCATTCGTTCTCGGTATTATGTGCAACTGGCTTGTGTGTCTTGCTGTATGGCTGTCATATGGAGCAGACACCATGGCTGGGAAAATACTCGGAATATTCTTTCCTATATGGCTTTTTATAACGAGCGGATTTGAACATAGCATAGCCAATATGTATTACATACCGGCAGGAATTATGGCTAAGGCAAACGAAACTTATGCGGCGCTTTCAGGTCTTGGTGCGGATACGCTTGCAAGCCTTAACATCTATGGATTTTTTGTTACAAACCTGCTTCCCGTGACATTGGGAAATATTGTAGGCGGAGCATGTTTTGTGGCGCTGGCATATTTTTATGCTTATAAAAAAGCATAAATCTGATTACATCATAGGCATATCATATGATATATTATTGTCAAGTTATGCTAAGTTGAGAATTACGGCACGATTAAAACCGGAGGAATATAATGCATGATATGATTAAAGAGATAGATATACGAGATATCGACGGAATATTGATAGGAAATGCACAGGACGAAAAGGGCGCCACAGGCTGTACGGCGATAATCTGCCCGAAAGGAGCTTCTGCCGGCGTTGATGTGCGAGGCTCTGCACCGGCTACTCGTGAAACAGATCTGCTCAAATCAGTAAATATGGTACAGCAGATCCATTGCGTAATGCTTTCCGGCGGCAGTGCCTTCGGGCTTGCGGCAGGCGGCGGAGCTATGGAGTTCTTATCGGAGCAGGGTATAGGTTTTGATACAGGTGTAGAGGCTGTACCGATCGTATGCGGAGCTTCGATTTTTGACCTCGACATGGGTGAAAAAAAGCATCCGGATCTTGAAATGGGATATCAAGCATGTAAAGCAGCCTTCGAT
Organism: uncultured Oscillospiraceae bacterium; assembly: GCA_964428785.1. Taxonomy (GTDB): domain Bacteria; phylum Bacillota; class Clostridia; order Peptostreptococcales; family Anaerovoracaceae; genus QAKD01. Next base: position 5,003 of record CAYRZK010000010.1, read on the forward strand.
AAGGATGAGCTGAAGCAGGGAAACTTCGGAGCCGGTACCGGCGCTACGGTAGGCAAATGGTTTGGCAGAGAAAGAATGATGAAAGGCGGTCTTGGCATGTATGCGGCTCAGATAGGCAGCGTCAAATGTGCGGCAGTCGTTGCAGTAAATTGCCTTGGAGATGTATACGACACTGAAACCGGAAAAGTGCTTGCAGGTGTGATGAGCGAGGACAAGAGCGAGATTCTTTCAACAAGCGATTTCCTACTTAAAACACTCGAAAAGCCATTTAACCTTTTTAACGGCAATACAACGATAGGCTGCATTGTGACCAATGCCAAGCTTACAAAGCCGGAATGTAATAAATTGGCATCTGTAACACATAATGCATATGCAAGAGCGATTTCACCCGTGCATACTTCGGCTGACGGCGACTCTATTTTCGTTATGGCTACGGGCGAGGTCGAAGTAATGCCTGATGCACTCGGCGTGCTTGCCGTTCATGTTATGGAAAAGGCTATAGCTAATGCTGTGAATAATGCCGATAACAGCTACATGGTAAAAACGGCATCGGATTTTAAATAAAATATTTTGCATGATGACTGAAAAACACGACGAATTTACTTTAATCAGGAAGGCTATAGAGGGAGACGAGAGTAGTTTTGAAGCCCTTATTTTGTCGTGCAAAGGCAAAGCATACAATCTGGCATACAGATATATGAAAAATGAAGAAGATGCTTTGGATGCTTTGCAGGAAAGCTTTATAAAAATATATCGCAATCTTGCAACATTTAATTTCAGAAGCAAATTCGATACATGGGTATATAGGGTGGTTGCAAATACATGCAGCGACATGCTGCGCAAGAACAAGGCTCGCCCGATAGGCTCTAATATCGTATCTATTTATGGCGAAAACAGCGATGAAAATGAGTATGAGATCGAAATCGCCGATAATTCCGACAATCCCGAAATTTCATATGAAAAAAAGGAAGAAAGCAATTACATACTTCAATGTCTTAATAAGCTTCCGGAGCAGCATCGTGAAATTTTAATACTTCGTGATATCAGAGGGTTTTCTTATGAAGAAATTGCCGAAATCATTGATTGCTCAATAGGAACGGTAAAATCTCGAATATCACGGGCGAGACTGAAATTAAAAGAAATCTATATTAGGGAACAGTTCAAATGATGAATAATCAAAAAATATGGAACAAAATGGTTTGGTTATTCGTCTTAAATTTGAAAAGGGGATTAAGATAAGTATATTATGAAGCAAGGAGCATGTAATGGAGTGCAGGCAAGTGAGAGAATTGCTCTCGGATTATATCGACAATTTAACAAGTAATGAAGATTCGGCAGCAATAAAAGCTCATTTGGCTCAATGTGCAGGCTGTAATGCAGAATACGAAGAGCTGCTTAATATAGTGACGCTTCTGTCGGAGCTGCCGGAAAAAGAACTGCCACATTCATTTGATATCAGGCTTCACGAGGCACTTACTGCTGTAAATGCCGAAAAGCAAAACGAATGCAGAAATCGAGTGAACTATAAAAACAAGAAATTATTAAAGCACTTTACATCGATAGCTGCTATTTTTGTTGTTGGATTATTTGCATGTACAATGTATAATAATGGTGATGAGTTGATACATGGTATTACGGATGAATCAGAACGCAATGCACCGGTTGTTTCGGAGCTGCCGGTAAAAAATGATGAGGAGTCGAACGACGAGGTAAAAAGCATCATATCGGCAGCGGATTCTTATGTTTCATATCAGGACAATACTTATAATGCAGAAAAAGCAACAGCTTATGGTATGGAAGCATATGCTACATACGGTGCAGCGGATGATGCGCTAACGGTTTCGGAGTCTGAATCCGATGTATATAATTCGGATTTGACAGGGGATATCGATAGAAGCGGTACCGATGGAGACGCAGGAGAAAGTTCCGGAGATGCCTCACAGACATCGAGCCGAGGCGGGAATGTGATTACAGCATATGACAAGCTGATACATCTTTATTCGACAGACGGAGCGATATTTAAGGGGAGAGATCCGGCTGCCATAAAATTTTATTCGGAGCTTTTGGATGAAACCTTGAAGGATATTGATTTTGAAATTGTTTCATGTGAGAAGAATGATGGAATATGGGTTTTCAAGGTAGATACGGTATCAACTGACGAAGATGGTAATGAAGTGTGCGAAAGCGCTGTATATAATGGTCAGGATGGTACATTATGGAAAGAAGAAGTGACGGAACAAACAGCAGAGGAGACGATAGAAGAATCGTTATAATAGACGGTAACAGCTTAATAAACAGGGCGTATTATGCTATGCAGCGCCCGATGATGACAAAAGAAGGACTGTACACACATGCCGTGTACGGTTTTCTTAATATGCTGGCAAAAATCAGAAAAGATTATGAGCCTGAATATATTGCGGTGACATTTGACAGAAAAGCGCCGACTTTCAGGCATCTTGAATATGATCAGTATAAAGCGGGTCGTAAAAAAATGCCGCTCGAGCTTGCTATGCAGATGCCGCTTCTGAAAGAAGTGCTCAAGGCTATGAATATAAAAATGCTTGAGATGGATGGGTATGAAGCTGACGATATCATAGGAACAATAGCTGTCAGAGGCGAGGCGGCAGGTCTTGCTCCGCTTATAATCACAGGCGATAAAGATGAATTGCAGCTTGCGACGGATATTACAAATGTTATTATCACACGCAAAGGAATATCGGAGTTTGACATATTTGACAGAGCCGCAATGATTGAAAAATACGGATTTACACCACAGCAGTTTATAGACTTCAAAGGGCTTATGGGAGATCAATCCGATAATATACCTGGGCTTCCTGGTGTAGGCGAAAAAACAGCGACAAAGCTTATCCTGGAATATGGCAGCGTAGAAAACATAATTGCGAATGTAGACAGTATGCCGGCAACAAAGCTGCGTGAAAACATCAGGGAAAATGCGGAGCTTGCGGTAATGAGCAAAAGACTTGCAACAATCAATACTAATGTGCCTATTGATATTGATTTTGATGATTTTAAGAGCTGTGAGCCTGATTATGATGCTTTGATAGATATATATACTAAGCTCGAATTCAACAGCTTCCTTAAAAATTTAAAAAAGAGCGGTGCGGAGAATAAAAAAGCAGATATAAGCAAAAGCTTTTTCGAAAATATTACAGAAGCGGAATATGCCCTGATAAAGATCGGAAACGAAGATAGCGATAAAGCCGAAGCAATGCAAAGGCTCATGAATGATATGAAATCTGCGGAATTTGTTGTTTTAAAGACCTTAACGGATGCAGATCATACGGCGAAGCCTCAAATTTACGGAATATTTATTATGACAACTTCAAACGGATATTATATACCCGGCGAAGAAAGAGCTTTTATTGTTGATGTTTTGAAGTTTTTGTGCGATGAAAATATTAAAATATCGGGGCATGAGCTTAAAAAAGATTATTATGCACTTTTGAGTACATTTGGAGAGGTATTTGAAGAATGTGCAGACATGTGCTTTAATACAGCATTTGATACGGAGATAGCGGCGTATCTTTTGGATTCGACCAAAAGCTCATACAGTATAACACTTCTCGCATATGAGCATTTTCATGAAGAAATTGAAGAAGATGCTAAATTTCTTGCGGATAATGCGCAGCTTGATTTTTTCTCAGATAAGAGTGCTGTTTACGGAGAATATTGTATGAGATGGTGCGCTGTTGTAAAGCGTCTTGTATCCGTACTCGGCAATATGCTCAAGGAGGAAGAGCTTGAAAAGGTATTTCTTGAAGCGGAGCTGCCGCTTATAGAAGTGCTTGCATCGATGGAAGCAAATGGTTTCAGTGTCGATAAAAATGAACTTATATCTGCCGGAACACATATTACGGAGCGTATTTCTCATATTTCCGAAGAAATATACGACCTTGCAGGTGAAGAGTTTAATATCAATTCGCCTGCACAGCTTGGGATAATTCTTTTTGAAAAGTTAGGACTTCCGGCAGGCAAGAAAACAAAGACCGGATATTCGACAAGTGCGGATGTGCTTGAAAAATTGAAGGATAAGCATCCTATTATCGAGCTGATATTGGAATATAGGATGCTTTCAAAGCTGAACGGAACATATATCGACGGTCTGCTGCCGCTTATTGCATCCGATGGTAAGATACATGCCAATTTTAAGCAGACTGTTACAGCAACGGGGAGGATCAGCTGTACAGAGCCTAATCTTCAGAATATACCGGTAAGGCAGGAGCCGGGGCGCAGCCTCAGACGGGCATTTGTTCCGGAGCATACGGGTGCAGTACTGATAAGTGCTGATTATTCGCAGATAGAATTAAGAGTACTTGCGGATATGTCACATGATGAAAATTTGATAGCGGCATTTAATAATGGTGAAGATATTCACAGAAGCACGGCAGCAAAAGTATTTAATGTGCCTTTTGATGAAGTGACACCGGCTTTAAGAAGTGCGGCTAAGGCTGTAAATTTCGGTGTGATATACGGCATGAGCAGCTTCGGTCTTTCGAGTGAAATAAAGGTTACACGAAAAGAAGCAGAGAATTATATAAATGAATATTTTAAGCGTTTTCCGGCTGTAAAGGCATTTATGGATATGCAGGTGGCGCATTGCAGGATGTATGGATATGTTGAAACCATGATGGGCAGGAAGCGTTATATAAAAGAAATAAATGCTTCGGCATATATGGTAAAGCAGCTCGGAGAGCGCTTGGCAATGAATACGCCTATACAGGGAAGCGCAGCAGATATAATCAAGCTTGCAATGATAGATGTTTACCGTAAATTGAGAAGCAAAAAGTTAAAGTCAAGGCTGATACTGCAAGTACATGACGAGCTTATAATCGAAGCACCGGAGGAGGAGCGTGAGATGGCATGTGCACTTCTTAAGGATTGTATGGAAAATATCATGAATCTTGAAGTTAAATTTACTGTAGGGCAGAGTATAGGTGAGAATTGGTACGAATTGAAATAGAATAATATTATGAAGATTATAGGACTTACAGGAGGAATCGGCACGGGTAAATCAACAGTCTCGGAGTATTTGAAAGCTGCGTGCATAACGATTGTCGATGCCGATCAAATAGCACATGATATTACAGCGCCCGGAAGCATTGTTGTTGATAAGCTTGCAGCTGTTTTCGGAGATGATATTGTTCTTGAAGGGCATATCCTTGACAGAAAGAAGCTTGCTGCAAAAGCTTTTGCGAGCGTTGAAAATACAAAAAAACTTGAAGATATCACACATACTGCGATAAAAGCTGAAATAGCAAGACAGCTTGAAGAAGCAAGAAGCTTAAAAAAAAGCATTGTTGTGCTTGATGCGCCGTTGCTTATAGAATCTGAGCTGCACAAGCTCTGTGATGTTGTTTGGGTAGTGACTGCCGACATGAATGTTAGGATAAGCAGGATCAAAGCTCGTGATGGTATGACAGAAGCAGAGATTGCGGCGAGAATCGATAAACAGCTGACGGACAGTGCGAGGAACAGTTATGCTGACGAGCTGATTGACAATTCCGGAGGAAAGGAAGAACTCTATCATAATATAGAAAGGTTATTGCGTATATATGTCTAAAAAAGCATTGAAGAAATTTGTTCTTATACTTGTTTTGACAATGGTATCAAGCATCTTCGCATCGGGATGTAGCGGCGGAGTACATGTAGGTGAGCTGTTTTCGGATGAAAAGAATGAAACTGATTATGAAGTCTGCATTGCGATAGAAAATATCCGCACACTTAATCCGACGATATCGTTCGACGAAAATACTATAAATATCAGCAAGCTCATTTATTCAGGCCTTTTTTGCTTTAATGAAGCTATGGTGCCGGAGCCTGATATGGCAAAAACTTATGTGTATTCAAATGATAACAAAACGCTGGAAATAGAATTAAGAGACGATGTGAGGTGGCATGATGGGAGCAAATTTACGGCAAAGGATGTTAAATTTACAATAGATGCGCTTAAGTATTTGGCATCATACGGAGAAACTCCATATGCATCTTATGTGGCAAATATTAAGAGCGTAAAGATCAATTCGGACAGCAATGTGACGATAAGCTTTGGAAATGATGCGGCTACAGGACTTGAAAACCTTACATTTCCGCTGCTTCCGGCTCATGCTTATTCAGGAAACGGTTATGCAAAGCTCAGGAATGATATAGATGGGTTTATGCCGAACGGCACAGGAATGTATAAGCTTGGAAGCTTTGACGGCATTGAAGAAATCGTATTGATTTACAATGAAGATTATTACGGTGATAAAGCTGAAAACAGATTGATATTTAAAATTTTGCCGGAGCTTAATAATGGTCTTAATTTGATGGAAGTAGGCGAAACTACACTTATTTTCATGAATGGATACGACAGGGAAACGGCGATTGCCAATAAAAATACGGCGATAACAAACTATCCTTCAAATGTGACTGAGGTGCTTGGCTTTAATACCGAGGGGATTTTTACATCCGACAAATATTTCAGACAGGCAATAGCATGTCTGACAGACTGCGAAGCGCTTATTGAAAAAATATATTATCGCAACGGATATCTTACGGACAGTATCATCTGAGATGGTTACTACGGCATTGAGTATGAGGGCGATATGTATC
>CAYRZK010000011.1:0-11567 GCA_964428785.1 uncultured Oscillospiraceae bacterium
CAGGAAGTCTGCTGGGTACGCTGCTCGCAAAGCTGAAATCCTACCCCGTAGGCATGGTAAACCTTTTGAACATCTATCCGCTGACCTTTGATGAGTTTCTTGAGGCTATCGATTCCGGTTTGTATGCCTATTATGAGAGCATTGAAAAGGGGCAGCAAATTGAGGATATTTTCCACAACCGACTGCTTGAAGCCTACAACTACTACCTCATCATCGGAGGTATGCCGGAATGTGTTTCTTCGTGGATCAAATATAAAGACCCCGCTAAGGTATCGCAAATTCAGAGAGAACTCATTGAAGTTTACGAGAATGACTTCTCTAAGCACAACGGCAAGGTCAATAGTGGGCGAATTCTCATGGTGTTCCGCAGCATTGTTGCCCAGTTTGCAAAGCCAAACGAAAAATTCATGTACGGTGCTGTCCGTGAGGGCGGCAGAGCCAGAGACTTTGAAGAAGCTATTGAATGGCTGGTCTCTGCAGGTATGCTTAACCGTGTCTACAATGTATCCAAGATGGAGCATCCGCTGTCTGCCTTTGACAAGCTGGATCAGTTCAAGCTCTTTGTTTTTGACACAGGACTTCTCAAGCACATGGCAGGTATCGACAATGCGGCGATCCTGCTGAAAACGGACTATCAGTTCAAAGGACCGCTCACAGAAAACTATGTTCTGCAACAACTTCGGGGGCAGTTTGAGGTAGAACCACGGTACTACTCGGATAAGGGTAGCGAGATCGACTTTGTGCTACAAAGCGGTATGGAGATCATCCCCATTGAAGCCAAAGGCGGCGAAGACAGGTCTGCACCTTCGTTCAAGAAATATATCGCAGAGCACAAACCGGAACACGCTTTTCGTTTCTCCAAGCGTGGCTATCGTAAAGACGGCGATTTTACCAACTTGCCCCTTTACCTTGCTCGGAAAACAAAAGACCTGCTGTAATGTTTTCGAAAATAATCTCCCTTGTTGACATTGTCATACATGCTTCGACCATTTTTGCCAATATGGGCGAATACGATATTGCTCCAAGCATTTATGCTGTTTAGCTAAGCATTGCATAAAAATTTTTACTTCGGATGCACACGAACGAATTATAATTCTAATATATGCGCCGGCTTGCGGTGCGATTCCCTTTTTATTAAGAGCTACTGTGCTTATAAAAGACAAAAAAGTGTGATGCGTATCTCATAAATTTGTATAATTTTGTGAAAAGCACCTTTTTCAAAAAAGGTATTGACATCGATAGAAATGCACGGTAAAATAAATGACGGTATGTTGGTAATACCAAAACACGGCATCATGACCTATCCCCGTGTTTGGATATATTAACCAAAGCATAATACAAACCTCATTTGATAAACATTATTCAGCATGAGACGACTCTTTCGGAAATATCCGAAAGAGTTTTCTCATTTAATGGGAAATGTTTGTTGAATCGGATAGGAAATACAGCTTAAATCCGGAAATTAAAAAGCATCTAAAAGCATCTCACGAAAAAGCTTTCGCTTATCTGCGATAAGTATAATGGAATGTATGGAGCGAAAGCGGTTCGCCGAGCTTGTGAAACGAAAATGCCCAGTTTACACCGCCCGTATCGGTAACATTGCCTATATCTTCTTCGGCGATAAGCTTGGTCGTATGACGGTTCATCATATTCTTGAACGATACGAGATTCATTGTCTCCTTTTGAGCATTAGGAAACTGTGAGAGGAACTGCTTGTGAGTGCGGCTTCCCCAAGGGAAATGAAACAGTCCTCCGATTATATTCGCATCCCGGCAGAGATATGGAGCAATGCAGTCAAAGAAAGAGCCGCTTGGTTCGTATGTCAGATACTCTGCGGTGGCTGCATAGTCTATAAATGTAGTGATACAGCATTTCTTGAGTGGATACTTATGCGTCGGATCAACAATATACAGAATATCAGCGTTCGGAGCAAGGACTTCGAGCGCTTTTTTGTATTGCTCGATAACCTCTGCATGTTTATCCGTAAAAATATAAAGATGACTCTGATTGAGCTTCTTGATATTCGGGAAAAGAAAACAGCATGTGTTGTTCAGCGGCTCAATGATGATCTGATGCTCATCGGATATCGAGTTGAGCCTGTTGACGAGCCAGTTGTGCCCTTTTTGATATAAGCTCACAAGAGGCGCAGGCGATTCGGTATAAAATCGTCTGCCTGAGTCGATGACTTCTCCCGAAAGCTCTGCATCGCTGTCTACATATACTATGCCGTCCGTTATGCGGGCTTCGTAGCCGCAGGTGCAGTGCAGGAGCGCCGATGTGATATGCTGGTCGGTAATCTGCATATTGCTGACATCGAGAGGCTTGTTGCAATGAGGGCAATAAAGATATGAAAGAAAACGGAGCGATACACCGGTTGCCGTATTTTTGGACTTGTTCAGAAGTGTGAGTGTGTAATTGAGGTTAAGCTCTTCCTTTACGGCTTCTATCATATTGTGTATATGCCTGTCTTGCTCTTCAAGCTTGGTAAGGTGCTCGGAAAGTATATCACGATAGTGCGTGGAGTCGCTTTCGGTAATGAATTCGGAGTTTCTTCTTATCGACAGTATCTGATGCGTCTCCGAGAGTGACAGCCCGAAGCCCTTTAATTTGAGCAGAAGCTCAAGGTCTGTGGCATCCTCCTCATTGAAGGAATACTGCTTGCCCTTGGAATTCGGTACGAGCAAGCCCATATTGACATAATATCTGATTGTTTGTGTCGGCAGATTGTATCTTGATGCCAGTTCGCTTATTTTCATTTTACTACCTCATTTTGTAAGTCGAGTTGATTTATCAGTTTATTCAGTCTATTCGCATATTATTTCCACACATCCGCATATTTACTTGCCCGATTACATATATTTCGGTTTGGCAGGTCAGCTGTGTGTCTGTTTAATCTACAGCCTATCGGCTGCGAGCATATTTATTCGAGTGATTGCGGCTGATTGCCGGCATTTTGGTTCGGCGAGCCGTGTGTGACTCTATTCATCAAGCTGTGTGCGCCGTATCTATACATATGCCTTGCCGCATGGCAGCGAATAATGCTTGCTTGGCGAAGCCAAGTCAAAGACTACTCGAAGCATATTACATTTGTGATTTCCTTAACTATATCACAGAGATTTGCCTAAAATCAATAAAAGCAGGCGAAATGCCGTGGTACGACTTTAAAAAAGTATAGTCAACTATAATTTTTCGACAATTTTTGACAAAAAAACAGAGAATTCTCGACTTGACAAAATTGTGTGCATGTTTTTTCAAAAAATATTCAAATAACTTTTATAACTCGAATTACTTCTTAATTTTCAAAAAAATTTCCTCTTGAACTAAACCAAGCTCGACTTTGTAGAATTGAAATAAAGACATTTATTTAACAATAATGCCAAAAGGAGGTGCTTTCGGCACAAATGAACAAAGTTGTAAATATTAAGGAAGCGGTAAAGCATATAAAACAGGGCGACATCTTGATGGTGGGCGGTTTTGGAGGCTTTGGCGTTCCGGGCAATTTAATCAAAGAAATAGTAGGCCAGAACATCGGAGATTTAACAGTAATCGCTGAGGACTTCAGTAGCGGTCTCCAGTCTTACGAGCGTGGTCTCGGCCCTTTACTTAACAATAGACTGGTAAAGAAGGCTATCATTTCGTATGCAGCAGGACAGCCGATTATAAGTGAGCTTGTATTTGCAGGTGAGCTTGAGCTTGAAATGGTACCGCAGGGTACTCTCGCAGAAAGAATTCGTGCCGGCGGTGCAGGGCTTGGCGGCTTCTATACACCTACAGGAGTAGGAACTGTAATTGCCGAAGGCAAGGAAACACGCATGATTGACGGCAGAGAATATCTTCTCGAAAAGCCGCTCAAGTCAAATGTTTCGATAATCAAGGCATATAAGGCGGACAAGATGGGAAATGCGATTTTCAAATATACCGGACAGACCTTTAATACTTGTATGGCTACAGCCGGTGAAATCGTTATCCTTGAAGCGGAAGAGGTAGTGGAAATCGGTGAGCTTGCACCGGATGCAATTCATCTTCCGGGAGTGTTTGTAGACTATGTTGTTGAGCAGAAGGAGGTAGCACTGTAATGAGCGATAAAAGAAGAACAATAGCAAAGAACATTGCGCTTATGCTTAACGACGGCGATTTTGTAAATCTCGGCATAGGCATCCCAACACTGGTTGCCAACTATATTCCTGAGGATATTGAAGTGATACTTCATGCGGAGAACGGATTTGCGGGACAGGACAAAGAGCTTCATTTAGATATATATGAAACACCGGAGACTTTAAGAGCATGGCTCGATACTCACGGCGGAGAACAGACAGACTGCTACAGTGAAGAGGGACACAGAGACCTCGTAAATGCAGGCGGATTTATGGTAACGCTTCTCAAGGGCGCAAGCTGCTTTGACAGCGTGACATCCTTTACTATCGCAAGAGGCGGACATCTTGATGCGACAGTCCTCGGAGGACTTCAGGTAGATAGATACGGCAATCTTGCCAACTGGATGGTTCCCGGTAAGAAAATAAACGGAGTCGGCGGCGCTATGGACTTGGCGGCAGGCTCAAAAAAGGTAATCGTGGCTATGGAGCATGTTGCCAAAGACGGAGCAGCAAAGCTTGTAGAAAATTGCACGATGCCGCTTACAGCTAAAAACTGCGTAAGCACAGTGGTAACAGACCTTTGTATTGCAGACATCATCGACGGGCAGTTCGTAGTAAAAGCAATGGCACCCGGAGTGACAAGAGAAGAGCTTATAGCAAAAACAGAAGCAGAGCTCGTATTTAATGACGATATTGCCGAAATGGCAATCGTATAAATCGGTAAGAGTTTAGGATTATAGGGTTTACCGATAGCATTAAATCTAAAAAGGAGGAAATACAAAGTGAATAAGCATTATCCTAATTTATTTTCACCTGTTCGTGTCGGTAATGTGATGCTCAAGAACAGAATAGTGATGTCAGCTATGGACACTTGCTATTTTGCAAAGGACGGCACACTTACGGCTCAGGCAAAGGCGCATTATCTCGAAAGAGCTCGTGGCGGTGTAGGTCTTATCTGCACTGAAGTAGCGGCATTCGACTGGCCGGCAGGAAGAGGCGGAAGAAGAGAGCCGAGGTTCAATGATCCGCTCATCACTACAGAATGGTCAACTCTCGTACAGAATGTACATTCGTTCGGCTGTAAGATTATCGTACAGATAGGACATACGGGCTTCGTGGCATGGCCTGAATTTTCGGAGAGCAGAGATGTTGTTGCGGCATACGCTCCGGAGCTTTCGGAGCTGGCTACGGAAATGGCTAAGCCGGCAAGAACTATTACTATTGAAGAAATAGAAGCTCTTTATGCAGAAATCAGAAAGTGTGCGGAAAACATCGTAACATGCGAATTTGACGGTATGGAAATCCATGCGGCACACAGCTATCTCATAAACGAATTTTTAAGCCCATTCAGCAACCACAGAACTGATGAATATGGCGGTTCGTTTGAAAACAGGGCAAGATTTCTTGTAAATATCGTTAAGATTTGCAGAGAGGTACTCGGCCCTAACAGAATTCTCAGCGTTAAGATACCGGCTTGCGAAGAAGTAGAGGGCGGTCTTACGCTTGAGGACGGAGCTAAGATCGCACAGCTTTGTGAAGAAGCAGGCGCAAATCTTATCAACTGTTCGCTCGGACAGGCGCCGGACGGAATGGCTACAGAGTCAGAATGGCATCCGGACGGAAGAAGACTTCCTTATGCGGAAGAAATCAAGAAGCATGTGACAAAGGCAAAGGTAGCACATGTAGGTAAGCTCAGAACACCTGAGCTTTGTGAAGCTGCTATTGCCGATGGAAAAATAGATATGGTAGTAATCGGAAGAGCACTCCTTGCAGACCCTAACTGGGCAGTTAAGGCAGAAGCAGGCAAGGCGGATCAGATCCGTCAGTGCATCAGCTGCAGAGAGGGCTGCTTCGCAGCATTCAGACCAAAGGGCGGCAGCATCCGCTGCGTGCTCAATCCATATACAGGGTTTGAAGATATCGCAACGGAAAGATGTCCGGGAACTGCGGCAAACCCTAAAAAGGTGCTTGTGATAGGCGGCGGCATTGCAGGTATGCAGGCAGCTATTATTGCGAAGAAGCGTGGACATGATGTAACTTTAGCAGAAAAAACAGATAAGCTCGGCGGACAGATGCAGCTTGCCGGACTTCCGCCTCATAAGCAGACTATTTTGGAGGTTAAGGACTGGTTTATCGGAGAAGTTGCAAGAGTAGGCGTTAAGACAGAAATGAATACGACAGTTGATGAAGCCTATATCGAAGCAGCGAAGCCTGATGCTGTACTTCTCGCAATCGGTTCGGAACCATCAAGACCTCCTGTGCAGGGCATCGAAAACGCAGTAGGCGGATGGGATGTACTCAGAAATATCGAAAATCTCCCTGAAAATAAGGAAATCGTAATCATAGGCGGCGGTACTGTAGGCTGTGAAATAGCTCATACGCTTATCGAAAAGAACAATCACATTACAATCATTGAGATGGATGACGGACTTTCAAAGAAGCAGAATGCAGTACACAGAAAGCACAATCAGCAGGTGCTTGACGAAGCAAATACAAATATCTGCCTTAAATCAATGGTTAAAAAGGTTGAAGCAAGCAGCGTAACATACAGTGACGAAAGCGGAGAGCTTCATACCGTAAACGGCGATATGATTATCTGTGCGGCAGGACAGAGACCTCTTGACCTTGAATGGATTTATGACTTAAGAAGCGCAGGCATCGAGGCATATACTCTCGGAGATGCCACTGCAACAGGCGACTTTAAGACGGCGACAAGAAGTGCGATGGATATCGCAATGATTTTATAGGTCGGTCGATAATGTGTCGGTAATGCTGCCTTGCCTGTTTCCGGTGTGTTTCGCAGGGATAATGCTCGGCAAGCGGGCAGGGCTGTATGCAATATTAGCTTTTATGAAGGAGGACAGGATAAGAAATGAACAAGTTTTATCCAAATTTATTTTCACCAATCCGTGTTGGCAATGTAATGCTTAAAAACAGAATCGTAATGTCAGCAATGGATACTTGTTACTTCTCCGTTGACGGAACAGTAACACCAAAGGCAGTAGCTCACTACCTCGAAAGAGCTCGTGGCGGAGTAGGAATGATCGTAACAGAAGTATCGCCTATGGACTTCCCGGGCGGAAAGAGCAGCAGAAGAGAGCCGAGATTTAACAGCCCGCTCGTTACAACAGAATGGTCAACAGTAGTACAGTCAGTACACGCATTCGGAACAAAGATCTTAGCACAGATCGGACACGCAGGCTTTATTTCGACACCTGAATATTGTGAGGGAAGAGACACAATCACTGCATATGCACCTGATTCACTCGATAAGCTCGCAACATCAGAAGCTAACCCTGCAAGAACAGCTACTGTAGAAGAAATCCAGCACTTACTCGGAGAAATCAGAAAGTGCGCACAGAATATCGCAAGCTGCGATTTCGACGGATTAGAATTCCATGCAGCACATGACTATCTTTTCAACGAATTCTTAAGCCCGTTCACTAACAAGCGTACAGATGAATACGGCGGATCAACAGAAAACAGAGCTCGTTTCTTAACAGAAGCAGTTAAGATTGCAAAAGAAGAGCTCGGCCCTAACAGAATCGTCAGCGTTCGTTTGGCTGTAAACGAAGAAGTAGAAGGCGGTATTACACTCGAAGAGGGTGCTAAATTTGCTAAGCTTTGCGAAGAAGCAGGTGCGGACTTAATCGACTGCTCGATCGGACAGGCTCCTGACGGATATGCTACAGAAGCAGAATGGATGCCGGACGGAAGAAGACTCCACTACGGAGAAGCTATCAAGCCTGCATTAACAAAGGCAAAGGTAGGTGTTGTAGGTAAGCTCAGAACACCTGAAATGTGTGAAGAAGCTATCGCAACAGGCAAGACAGACTTAGTATTCATGGCAAGACAGATGCTCTGCGATCCATACTGGGCTATGAAAGCCGAACTCGGTAAGGCAGACCAGATTCGTTACTGCTTAAGCTGCAGAGAAGGCTGCTTCGCATCATTCAGACCAAAGAGCGGCAGCATCCGTTGCGTAATCAACCCTTACACAGGATATGAAGATGTTGCTACAGAGCTTTGTCCGGGACATGCACAGAATCCGAGAAACATCCTCGTAGTGGGCGGCGGTATTGCAGGTATGCAGGCAGCTATCATCGCACAGAAGCGTGGACACAGCGTAACACTCGCAGAAAAGACAGGAAAGCTCGGTGGACAGATGAATCTCGCAGGACTTCCGCCTCATAAGCAGACAATCCTTCAGGTTAAGGACTGGTTTATCGCAGAAATGGACAGAGTGGGAGTAACAGTAGAAACAAACACTGTTGTTGACGATGCTTACATCGAAGCTAAGAAGCCGGATGTTGTACTTCTCGCAATAGGCTCGGAGCCGTCAAGACCTCCTGTACCGGGAATCGAAAAGGCAACTGACGGATGGGATGTACTCAGAAACCTCGAAAACGCTCCTGAAAACAAGGAAATCATCGTTATCGGCGGCGGTACTGTAGGATGCGAAATCGCTCAGACTCTCATCGAAAAGAACAACCATATCACAATCATCGAAATGGAAGACGGACTTTCAAAGAAGCAGAATATGGTACACAGACAGCACAACCAGCAGGTACTTGACGCAGCTAATACAAACATCTGCTTAAAGTCAATGGTTAAGAGTGTTGAAGAAAAGTCTGTAACATATGCTGATGCAAACGGAGATTTACAGACAGTAGAAGCAGATCTCGTTATCTGTGCAACAGGTCAGAGACCACTTGATACAGCATGGCAGGGCGAATTCAGATCTAAGGGTATCGAAGCATATACTCTCGGAGATGCTACTGCAACAGGAGACTTCCGCACAGCAACAAGAAGTGCAATGGAAATCGTAATGATGTTATAAGAAGATACGCAATCGTGCGTATCATGAAAGAAATAAAGGAGGAACAATATGAACTTTTTTGATGCGTTTACTAGTTTCACTTATTTCATGTGGGGATGGCCGTTATTGGCACTCGTTATTTGCACAGGCATTTATATAACATTAAGATCAAGATTTTTCCAGGTTACACATCTGGGACAGATTCTTACTACACCTTTTAAAAAGGGCGACGGAAAAAAGTCGGGAGAAAAATCAATTTCTTCGTTTGAAGCACTCTGCGTAGCTATAGGCGGTTCGGTCGGTGTTTCAAATATTTCCGGAGTAGGTACGGCGGTTGCGACAGGCGGCCCGGGAGCACTTTTCTGGCTCTGGGTTGCCGCTTTTCTCGGCATGATGGTTAAGTTCGCCGAGGTGTCGCTCGCTTGCTACTACAGACAGGATATGCCGGACGGCTCGCACAGAGGCGGCCCGACACACTATATCGAGAGAGGACTCGGAGAAGAGAGAGGATGGAAAAAAGGCGCTTGGAAAACACTCGCTGTTATATTCGGTGCAGGCTTACTGCTTCTCTGCTTCATCAACATCACGAACTATACTATTTCGGAAGCAATAGGCTCGACATTTAATATTTCATATTTGATTCCATCAGCAATACTTGTAGTTTTAACATGGATTATTACATTTGGCGGGCTTAAGAGCGTTGCGAAATTCGCAAGCTATGCGGTGCCGTTTATGTGCCTCTTATATGTTGTGCTTGTTGTAATTACACTTGGAATGAATTATGAAAATATTATCCCGGCTTTCGGAATGATATTCAAGGGCGCATTCACAACGCAGGCAGCAGCAGGCGGCTTCCTCGGAGCTACTGTAAAGATGGCGATGTCAACAGGCTTTGCACGTTCGGTATATTCAAACGAAGCCGGCTGGGGAACATCGACAATGGTACACGCTACATCGGACTGCGAGCATCCTTGCAAGCAGGGAATCCTTGCAGCCTTTGAGGTATTTGCGGATACAATGATAATCTGTACGCTTACAGGTCTTGCGCTTGTCGTAACAGGCTGGTGGAACAGCGGTCTTGTAGGAGCTGAATTAACATTAACATGCCTTGAGGCGAATGTCGGATACATAGCAAGAGTACTCGTTGCGGTTTCGATTTTCCTTTTCGGGCTCACTACGGTTACAGCTTGGTATACTTACTTCCTCTGCATCATCCAGCATGCTATGGGAGACAAGCTTACACCGGCGATCCAGAACCTCATACTCAAGCTCTACAACATCTTCATGCCGATATTCCCGTTCGCTATCACGCTTTATACGGTATTAAGCGGCGGAACACCTGCACAGCTTTGGGTAATGGCAGACTTCTCAAGTGTAGTACCTACATTTGTTAATGTATTTGTACTTCTCTGCTTGAGCGGTACATTCTTCAAGATATTCAAGGACTTCCGTGCACGCTATTTCGGAATAGGCGAAGTGGATCCGGACTTCCATATCTTCTATGAAGATAAGAAAAAGGCAGAAGCAGGCAAATAAAAGAAAAGAAGGAGAAAAACAATGAACGAACAGAGCAAGTTCAGAAAATTTATGAGTTTGTTTTCACTCGGCTTCATGGGTGGAACAATCTACTTGGTAATTTATTTAAGATATGTATTTTATGAGCAGATGATGGCAGCTTTCCAGTGCACTAACGCACAGCTCGGCTTCCTCAACTCAGCGGCAGCTATGACTAACTTAATCATCCTTATCCCCGGTTCATACCTCGCAGATAAGCTTGAAGCAAAGAAGACACTTATCTTCTCAATCGGCGGCGTAGCGCTCACAACATTTATCTATGCAGCATTTGTAACATCATATACTGTTGCTGTAGGTATCTGGGTAGGTCAGTCGATCATCATGGCAGCTTACTGGGCATGTCTCATTAAGTACATCAATAACCTCGGCGGCGAAGACAATGCCGGAGGCTCATTCGGTACATATTACCTCATCAACGGACTTTCGGGAGCTTTCGGTAATGCGTTCCCTCTCTGGATCAGCAAGCAGTTCGGAAGCTTCAGAATCGGTGTTATCACTATCGGTATCATCCTTCTCGTAGCAACTATTCTCGTTATTCTCTTCCTCGATGACGAAAAGAAGCTTGCAGAGAGAGGTATCTACCTCAAGGGTGATGAGCCTATCCGTGTTAAGCATTTAGCATACCTCTTAAAGTGGCCTGGAACATATCTTCTTTTCCTTGCTAACTTTACAACATTCATGGTTTATACGAATGTATCATATTTCAACCCGTACCTTATCAATGTAATCGGAATCGACCCTGATGCATCATCAATGATTTCGGTAATCAGATCATACGGTACAATGCTCGTAGCGCCTGTTGGCGGATATATGTGTGACAAGGTATTCAAGTCATCATCAAAGTGGTTTATGGCAGCGTTTACTACAATCGGTATTCTCTTTGCTATTACACTCCTCTTCGGACCTGAATCAAACCAGACACTTGTAAGTATTTACTCAATCGTGCCGTCACTCGTAATCATGGCGCTCTATTCGGTAACATACTCAATCATCAGAGAACTCCATATCCCTACAGAAATTTCAGGTACAGCTATCGGTCTCGGAACACTTTCCGTAAATGTAGTTAACCTCATCTTCCC